>DATDEV010000548.1:0-2014 GCA_036522995.1 Polyangiaceae bacterium | reverse complement strand
CGTCGGCTTCCTGGTTCCAACCCAAGTGGACTGCACCAGCGAGATGTACAAAAACGACGAGGTTTGCATTCGCCCGCTCGGCGGCTTCTCGCTGTGGGAGGCCTCGATCGAGCTGCGCTGGGCGGGCTTTTTCCCGCTCTCGCTAGTGGCGTTCGCCGACGCCAGCGACGTCGACCGTGAAGTGGGCTCGTTCAGCTTGCTGTACCCGCACATTTCCGCAGGCCCCGGCGTGCGCTACGACACGCCCGTGGGCGCGATTCGGATCGATGTCGGGATTCGTATACCGGGCCTGCAGGCCATCGGTCAGGACACGCTACCGGTGAGCCACGGTCGTGAGGAGCCGACTGGCCTGATCAACGGTGCGGTATCGGTCGCCTTCGGAGACGCCTTCTGATGGCGGAGCCGGCGCGCGCCAGCCGCGGTCGCCGCGTCCTCACTGGTCTGGGGGTCGTCCTGTCAGCGCTGAGCCTGACCGTGCTGTTCAGCGTCGGCGCGGTCGGGGCCTTGCTGGCGCACCTGAACCTACCGGCCTCGCGCCGGGTGGCGGGTGATGCGGTCGGCCAGCTGCTGGCGAGCCTGCTGCAAGGCCACATCAAGATCGGCTCGCTCAGCCGCGTGCGCCCCTACGAAGTCGTGGCGGAGGACATCGAGGTGCGCGATACGGCGCGTCGCATCGTGCTCAAGGCCTCGCGCCTCACGGCGCGCGCAGACCTGCTGGATATCTTGAAGCGTGTGCTGCGCGGCGACGCCAAGCTCACCATCATCATCAATCACGTGCGCGTCGAGCGCGTCGAGGCCACCATCGTGCCCGACGAGCAAGGCGTACCGACGATCGCGCAAGCCTTCATGCCGCGACCGAGCCCGCCCAGCCCGCCCAGCCCCGACGACGGCAGCTCGGTACGCGTGTGGCTGCCCGCCATCGAGGTGGGAGAGGGCTTCGCTCGCGGTAGCCTGGGCGGTCCCACCATCGAGGCCGATGTGAGCGGCGTGCACGGCTCGGTGCTGGTCGCCCCCAAGGGCGTCGCCGTCGATGTCGCACGCTTCTCGCTGGTGGCCAAGGGCATCGGCGGCGCCGACGCGCGCGGCATCGCCAGCTTGCACGTCCGTGCGCCGGGCCCGATCTGGGCCTCGCTCGACGGCTATTTCGGCGACGTGCAGTTCGGCAGTGCCGTGCGCTACGACGAAGAGGAGCTGGACATCAAGCTCGATGTGCCGAAGGCCGAGCCCGCCGCGGTGCGCGCGCTCGTCGGCACCTGGCCGCTGCTGATGCCGACGAGGGTGAGCGTTCGCGCCAAGGGCAAGCCGCCTGACCTGAAGGTCGACCTGAACACCACCATCGGCGACAGCTCGACCGTCGCCGCTAGCGGCAACCTGCATTTGGCCGACCCGCTCACGGTGCAGCTCGAGCTCGAGGGGCGCAAGCTCGACCTGCGCGCGGTGGCGGCGAACGCTCCACCCACGGCCATCGACGTTGACACCGCTTTTTCGCTGAGTCTCACCGATGGGCGACCGGTCATCGCGATCGACGGCTCGCTCTACCGCACGCGCATCGAGCAGTTCGACGTTCCAGCCATCGATTTTTCGGCCAACACCCACAACGGGCCGTTCGTGGGCGAGGTCAAGGTGCACGAGGTCGGCCTGGACGTGGACGCCAGCTTCTCGGTCTTTCCCGACGGCAAGCTGGAGCTCGAGGCCGAGGCCAAGCGTGTGAACCTGGCTAAAGCCGAGCGCCTGCGCGTCTATTTCGACGGCAAGGGCTACGCCGACGTGCGCGTGCGCGCCGCGCTCGAGCGGGGCCGGCTCGACAGCAAGCTCACGCTCGACGTGCGTGAGCTTGCCTACCAGGGGGTCAGCCTGATGAGCGGGCGCTTGGTCGCCAGCGTGCGTGGCCCAGTCGAGCGGCCCGAGAAGCTGGGGCTGGACCTCAAGCTCACCGGCAAGGGGCTGACCGGCGGCGGTGTCGGTTTCGACGACGTGGAGGTCACGGCACGCGGGGCCCTGCTGGCTCCCAACG
>DATDEV010000547.1:0-4928 GCA_036522995.1 Polyangiaceae bacterium | reverse complement strand
GCGCGTCCCCAAGGTCTTTTTGGCGCCGCCGTGCCCGCTCATCCGTGGCTCTCCCGTGACACCAGCTCCGGTGCGTCGCTGGGGCGTCCTAATTCGTCCTCGGGTACGGCGTGCAGCTCCCCTGCTCGCCCGAGCGAGCGGCGCAGCGCGGCCTGGGAAAGCCATTCACCCAGCACGGTCGAGACCACCGCGAACAGGAGCACGGCGTCCGCCGCGATACCGGGGACGCGGGTCGCGAAGGCGAGCGCCACCGCGATCGTGAACCCGCCCGAGGCCAGCATGCTGAGGCCGAAATCAGCGCCGGTGCCGCGCGCGGGGCCCAGGCCCAGCAGCGTGCCGAGCAGCAGCCGCATCACCACCTTCGCGGCTATGGCCAGCCCCACCAGGATGAAGACCTCTGTCGGCAGCCCGAGATTGACGTAGGCACCGGCCAGCACCGTCACCGGCAGCAGGACGGGCTTTTCCGTGGGCCCGAGCATGGCCTTGATCTCGAAGCGGTGGCGCGAGGCGGCGAGCGTCAGTCCCATCGCGAACATGGCGCCGACCAGCGACAGCCCGGCGCGATCCGCAGCGCCTGCCGTGAGCAGGCCCGCGCCCAGCAAGACGCCCCAGCTCTCGTCGCGGCGAAAATCGCGTCCGAGCAGCAGCGCTGCCATCGCGCCCAAGCTTGCACCGAAGGCCAGCGTGAGCACGGCTCGACCACCCAGCGGTAGACCAGGCAAGGCGGTGCCGGGCGCCGCCGCAAACAGCACGGTGAGCGCCAGCGGCGGCACGATCGCGCTGGCGCGGGCAGCATCTGCGGCGAAGTCGGCGAGCGGCCCGCGGGCACCATGACGCTCGACCACCCAGCGCACCGAGTGCCGCGTGGTGGCCGAAGCGCACGCGCCCATGCCGAGCGCGATCGCGATCCGCGTGAATCCCTGAAAACCACCGAAAAATGGCTGAGCGAAGTAGGTCACCGCGGCTACGCCAGCGCAGGTGAGCGAGCCGAGCAGCACGCCGACTACAGCGCGGCCGGGGCTGATCCAGCGGTCGGCCACGCGCAGGTAGCCGACCGCGACGACCAGCGCGAGCCAACCGGTGCCGACCAGCACGACGGGCTCGAAAGTGCGAGCCAGCGAGCGCCCCACCACGTCGAGCGCGTGCGGCCCCAGCGCGAAGCCGAGCACCAGGTACTCCGAGCCAGACGGCAAACCGAAGCCGCGAATGGCGCGCCCGCCCACCAAGTTGCTGCCCACGTAAGCGAGCAGCAGCAGGCCCAGCATCAGCCAGATGCCGTCACTCACGCGCGATCTCTCCCGAGCGTGACGCCGGCGCTCGACAGCGCGTCCAGGGCGGCGATGTGAAACGCGGTGCGTGCTTCGAGCGACTCGCAGGTGGCCGCGATCCGGAAGCGGATGGCGTCGGCGTCGGCCGAGACGATTTCGACGCTGGGCTCGGTGCCGACCTTGCCGGCCACGGTCGCCAGCAGCGTGCGCACTTCCGTGACGGACGAGCTGGCGTGAACGTACATGTCGAGCGTGAGGCGTGGGCGCGCGCCAAGCACCCGTAGTGGGCGCATCAGCGTGAGCAAATGCGGCACGCGCAGCTCCGTGCGGTCCGTCACTTGCAGGCGCAGCTCCAGCAAATTGAGCTCGGTCACGCGGCCGCGATAGGCGCCCAGCTCGACGTACTCACCGGCTCGCAGGCGACGGCCGTAAAGCCAGATCACCCCCACGCTGCCGCAAGCAAGCACCGGCGTCGCCGCCAGGCCGAGCGCCACCAAGGCGATCAGACCCACGCGGCCCACCACGCCGTCGGCGTCGCCGGTGACGACGGGCGCCAGGAAGATCAGCGAGCCGAGCACGATGCCGGTCCGAAGCAGAATGCTGGTCGGGCCTGCCAGGTCGTTGGGCATCCAGCCCAGCGGCGTTTCGCCGCGCGCCACGCTGGCGAAGAACAGACCCACGAAACGCACCAGCACGAACACGGCCAGGCCAGCCAGCACCGCCACGACCAGCAGCGGCAAAGACGTCGCCAAGCGTGTCATCAGCTGCGACAGCGGGGCGACCACGAAGCCCGTCAGCTTCTGCGTGTAGTCGCGCGTCGAGTCGAACAACGACAGCACGACGACCAGCCAGGTGTAGGCGACTCCCAGCTGCGTCAGCCACTTGAGCACTCCCAGCGCCAGCAGGCTGGTCGAGCGCACCATGGCCGGACGCAGGAACTCGACACCCTGAAAGCGCAGTGAGAGCTCGCGATCGGGTCGAGCCTCGAGCCAAGCGCGCGCGCGCTCCGCGAACTCGCCGAGCTTGCGGATCAGGTAGAAGGCGATCAGCCCGAAGAAGATGACGAGGGAGAACGAGAACGCGCTCTTGGCAATGTCAGCGCGCCGGCGATCGCGGATGAGTTTCTCGTGGATAGCGGCGGCGACCGTGCTGGCGTGCACGTCGAGCGAGCTGGCGCCGGCGAGCTTCGCCTCCTCCTCGTCCAGCTCGATGATCGGGATGCGACCGACGGACAGTACGGCCACGTCGCCGCGCCGGCTAATGACGACCTCGCTGCTGGTCTCGCTCTCGAAGACGCTCTTCAGTAGAGCGCTCGCTTCCTTGGCGCGCTGCTCCGGCGACTTACCGTGATACGTGGCGCGCAGGGCGAAAACGGCGTCGTCGCTGAGCTTGACCTGGAAGGCCGGAACCGGGGCGGGCTCGGGTGCAGGCGCAGGGCTGGGCGACTCGACCGGCGCGACCACGGCCGGCGGCGCGGGCTCGGCGCTCGGGGTGGGAGCCGCCTCGACGCTGGGCGCTGGCTCCGCGGAGGGCACGGCTTCGGCCGGGGCGCCCTCGGCGGACGCTACCGGCGCCGCCGGGCCCGCGGTCGGAGGCGCAGCCGCGGGGGGTGGCGTCGCCGGAGCAGGCTTTGCGGGGCCAGGCGCCTGAGCCGGTTGAGCGACGGCTGCTGCCGGCGCGGGCTTCGCCGGCGCGGCTGCGGGGGCTGGCCGCGGCTTGGCCACCGGGGGGGCGGGAGTGGGGGGGCCGGGAGTTGAGGGGGCGGGAGTTGAGGGGGCGGGAGTCGGGGGGGCGGGAGTTACCCCGGGGATCTGCGCCTCGAGCCGCTCGCTCCAAAGCATCAGCGAGATCAAGAGGAGCAGCGTTGATCGCTCGCCCACACCGCCAAAAACTCGCCTTGTTCGGGATGGCACGAGCCCCCTACTTTCGGGCACGCGAGCCGGGAGCGCAAGCGCTCAGGTGGGAAACACAAATGCTTGCGGCGGGGATTGCTCCTGGCATGTTAAGCGGCCCCATGACCAATACCGAGCACCCCGACCGGCTCGTGCTCCACATCGCTGGTGCCGACCGAACTGGTGTCACCGCGCGCTTGACGGAGATCATCGCGCAGGAGGACGCCGCGCTGATCAACATCGGACAGTCGGTGTTGAACGGGTACCTGATGCTGTCGGCCATCGTCGACCTGCCCAAGAATTCTTACGCGCTCCGAAAAATCCTGTTCGCCGTGGCGGACCTGGGCTTGCGGCTCGAGGTGACCCCCTTCAAGGGCGCTGCCGAGGCGACCGAGCTGCCCGAGGCGCCGGCGCTCGCCGTCACCCTGCTGGGGCCGCTGTCCGATGGCCGCGCCACCGCGGAGATCACGCGCTTCATGGCGGGGCGCACCATGAACATTCGCGAGATCCGCTCGCTTTCCGACGACGGGCTCAACGGGCTGGAGCTGATCGCCGATCTCGCCCCCGGCCACGATTTGCGCCCGGCCGAGCTGGCAGCGCTGCGCGGCGAGCTGCTGCGCCTGGGCATGCAGCTGGGCGTCGACCTGGCCGTGCAGAAGGACGACATCTTCCGGCGCACCAAGCGTCTGGTGTGCATGGACGTCGATTCGACCTTCGTGAAGGGCGAGTTCATCGACGAGCTCGCAGAGCTGGTCGGCGTGAAGGAGCAAGTGGCGGCCATCACGGCGCGCGCCATGCGCGGTGAGATCGACTTCAAGGCTGCGCTGGCCGAGCGCGTCAAGCTGCTGGCGGGCTTGCCCTTCGAGCGCGCTCAATCGTTGATCGATAAATTCGAGCTGACGCCGGGCGCCGACGCCTGGGTCAAGAAGCTGCAGAGCCTGGGCTTCAAGATCGGGTTGGTGAGCGGCGGCTTCACCTTCTTCGTAGACGTGCTCAAGCAGCGCTTCGGTCTCGACTTCGCGTTCGCCAACGAGCTCGAGGTGGAGGGCGGCAAGCTGACGGGCCGCGTGCGCGGCGCGATCGTCGACAGCGAACGCAAAGCGCAGGTGCTCAAGGACATGGCGCAGGTCTACAGCTGTCGCCTGGAGCAGAGCGTCGCTATCGGCGACGGCGCCAACGACATCCTGATGCTGCAGACTGCAGGCTTGGGCATCGCGTTCCGCGCCAAGGCCAAGCTGCAGGAAGTGGCCAGCATGTCCCTCAACCACCACGAGCGCCTGGACACGCTGCTCTACCTGATGGGCTGGAACGCGCGCGACCTACGCACCGTGTAGCGGTGGCTGCCAAGCTGCAGCCTACTCGCAGACACTTCCGGGTCGGCACCAGGCCACTCCGTGAGGCACGTCTTGGGCTGCCTCCATCCTGCCTCGCGTAGCGAGGACCTGCCAGATTCACAGTGAGGTCGGGAGATCGGGAGGTTTGCGAGGACCAGCGGGGGGCGCCAATCCGAAACGGCTCTCGCGCTGCCATCAGCGAAGCCGTTACGGCTCGCGACGGTGCAACGCAATTTCCCAGCAGCGCTGCGCCAAGAAAACGCGCACGACTCCCGATCTCCCTGTGAAAATCTGGGACTCACGAGGACGATACGACGGTACTAGCCGGCCTTGCGGGCGAGGTACAGGCCGTCGCCGATCGGCACGAGGCTGGCGCTGACACGCGGATCGGCGGCGATCTGCGCGTTGAGCGCGCGGATGCTGCGTGTGCTGGC
>DATDEV010000546.1:0-4214 GCA_036522995.1 Polyangiaceae bacterium | reverse complement strand
TGACATCTGAATGTGAAATACGTGGCTGAGCTCGTGCCACAGCGTCATGCCCAGATTGAAGGACTCGTGCGCGGGGCTCATGCTGGCCAGCGTCCTGCCGAAGCACACGCCTTGAATGGCGATTTGCGGCAAACCCCCGGTTCGAATGCCGAAATTCTCGCGTTCGGCGTACAGCTCCACGCCTACCGGCGTCGCGGGCGTGAAGCCGTAGCTCTTCTGCATCACGTCGAACGCGCGCTCCATCAGCTGCGGCACGTAGCGCTCGAGCAGCTCGCGCTCACTCTTGTTGTAGCGAATGGCGAAGCGCGGGTGGCTCACCGTCACATAGTTCTTGGCGATCACTTGCTCGTACATCTCGAGCGTGTTGAACACGCGCACGTTGTACGGATCCAAGCGAAAGCTGCTGCCGAGCGCCGCCACGCCGTCGGGGTCGTTACCAGCGCGGATCAGATTGAAACCGAGCTCCGCGTGCGCCTTGGCGTCTTTGGTATCGAGCGCCACCGCCTCTTTCATCAGCAGCACGATTTCGTCGTAGCGATGCTCCCAATCGGCGAACTCGCCGACGATCGAATACATGCGCGAGTATTCGGGGTTGAGCCGCAAAATCTCGGCTTTTTGTCGCTGAAAACCCGGCTCGTCCTCGGACAGGAAGCGCACCGTGGCGCGCATACTGAGCAGGGGCAGGTCGCGCCGGTTGCCGCGCAGGCCTTCGCTCACGAAGCGATCGGCCGCTGCCAAATCCTGGTCGCGCACCGCGATGCCTGCGAGCACGAAGTAGGCGTGCGAAAGACGCGGGTTTTGCTTGAGCGCCAGCCGCGCCAGGCGTTCGGCTTCGTCGAAGTCGAGCGCTTGGGCGAGGCGCACTTCGGCCAGCAGCATGGCCGCTTCGGGGTGCTGCGGTGCGAGCTCCAGAACCTCGCTCAGCACCTCTTCGGCGTGGCCTGGATCGTACTTTTCCAGGTAGAGCTCCGCCCGATACAGCAGCGTGCGCAGGTTGCCTGGATCGGCGCGCTCCGCTTGATCGAAAGCGTCGTTGGCATCCTTGGGGCTACGCAGGAGGTGCGCCGCGCGCCCTACCCGCGAGAGTCCCACGCCGTCGCTCTCCGGCACGCGGTCGGCGTTGTAGTCCTCGATCAGGCTCAGCAGCAGCGGCTCCGCTTCCGCGCGCTTTCCAGCTTCGAGCAGCAGCTCGGCGAGCAAGAGCCGCACTTCGGGCGAGCCGGAGGCCGGGCCAGTCGCCGGCAGCGCCCGGAGCCGGGTGAGGGCAGCTTCCAGCTCGCCCGAATCGTGCAGCGCGCTCGCTTCGGCCACCGCCACGCGCGCCGGATCGGCTCCCGCCGCGAGCGCTCGCCGAGCGCGCTCGATGGCGTCGGCATAGCGACCGGTCGTGAGCAGCAGCTCCGAGAGCCCCAATAGGGCATCGGCCTGCTTGGTGCCCCCCAGCGCTGCCGTGAGGTCGGCCTCCGCTTCGGCGTAGCGGCTCTGACCCATGCGCGTCAGCCCGCGCTGCAGTCGGGCGTCAGGGCCCAGCTCGGGCGCGCTGGAGGGCTTGGCTTGGGCGGCACGCGGCGGGTGCTGCGCGGCCGAGCCGCAGCCGCTGAGCAAACACAACGACCCGATCAGGAGCGCGCGCATCGAGGACATTCTGTCTGACCCGCCCCGCTACTGCTAGCTTGGGAGGAGTTTGACTAGCGCGCCGGGGAGCGGCCCCAGGCGTTCGGCCGCACTACCGTCGCGCTCGGCGATTTCCACGTCACCGAAGGAGCCCACCAGCGCCACGAGCTCGCCGGGCTCGGCGTCGGCGAACGTGCGCACCGAGCGCAGCCAGCGACCCGCTAGCTGCACACGAAATGTGCCCCCGGCTGCCGGCAGCACCTCCGAGGCGCGCAAGCTGGTGATCAAATTGCCGAAGCGATCGCTCATGAGCAGCGTGCCGACGAAGCCGTCACCCTCGCTCACCACGCCCGGGATCGGGCTCGGCACCTGCAGTGGGTGCAGCGGGCCGACGTCGGCGAACGAGAGCTCGCGCGCCGCTAGCCTGCCCGCTACGACGGCGAACACATCGCGACCGTGGAAGGTGCTGCTGGCGCCGGTCAGGCCGTGACGACCAAGCTCGATGGCCCGGCTCTCGGCATGTGCCGAGCGCAGCGTGACCTCGGCGAGCAGCCCGTTGTCGGGTCCGACGAAGAAGTGCCGCTCGGCCGCGACGACCACGGCTGCTCGCTCCGAGCCGACGCCGGGATCGACCACCGCGCAATGCACCGTTCCCGCGGGGAAGTAGCGGTAGCTGCGCTCGAGCCAGAACGCGCCAGCCGCAATATCGCCGGGGGCGATCCCGTGACTGACGTCGATCACGTGTAGCGTGGGGTGAGCGCTGTACAGCACCCCTTTCATCACTCCCACGAACGGGTCGTTGAGCCCGAAGTCCGTGAGCAGGGTGACGAGGCCGGGCGCAGCCTGCATGGCGCTACTCGGCTGGCTCCGAGCGCCAGCGGGTGATGCGGCGCGGCCAGCGCCCTTCGCTCTGACTGGTGCGCAGCGCCGCCTTCAGCGCGGCGCGTGCGTCGGCCAGCAGCCAGCTCGGCGGCGCCTCCTGCGCCCCCGTCGGCGGCTCCGCTGCCGGCTGAGCGCGCCAGGCTCCGAAACCCACCTGTCCGGGTCCCGCGGCTGGGCCCACCTGGACCGCCGTCTCGAAGATCGCCTGCGGCGTTTGCAGCGTGGCCGCATAGGTAGCGGACTCAGCGCTCGAATTGGTGAGCTTTAGCTCGATCTTGCCGCCATTATCGGGGTTCATTGCGGTATGCGCTGGCGTCGCATTCGGCGCCGATTTCGATCACCTTGCCATCGATCTCCAAGTGGTCCACCTGACCGCCCTTATCACGCAAGTCGCGACCGTACAGCACGGGCGAGCGAGCCAGCGCCGCGCGCACATCGGCTTTCGCGAGCGCCGCGGACAGCCGCGTGATCGTGAATACCTGGCTGCAGTCGTCGAGCAGCGTCCGACACTCGGGCGCTAGCTGAACGCATTACAGGGCGTGATGTGGCAGCCAGAAGCGTCGGCCTGGGGGCGGCGCGCCAGCGCTACCCGGCGAATCGACCGGCAGGGAGGGCGCTCCGGCGACGCCCCGCGAGTCGACCACCGGGGCTATGTTGCTCGCCCGCAGACGTCCCCGCGGCCCCCTCGGCACGCGTGCGCTCGACGACGCCTCCACAGGCTGCGAGCGCCATCGAGCAGGCGAACACAGCAGGAAAAAGGCCTCGCATGGGCGAAGCATTACCGCGGCCTCCCTGGCCACGCTTTGCCAAACAATGTCCGCCACTTGAACGATTTACTGTTTTTCCGTTCAGTGGCCTGTTATCGGCGATCGCATGGCCCGCCCCACCCCCGAAAGCTCTGGTCTCATCCCCCTCGATCCCGCCCCGATGAAGCTGCTCACTACCCCGAGCGGTTACCGGGTCGCCTGCTACGCCGTCGCGCTGGAGCAGTTCCCAGTCGACTTCTTTGCCGATCCGGACGGCCGCTGGACCTACGAGGGTCTAGCCGAGGCTGCGGGCTTCGCCTTCGACCACGGTGTGGCGATCGGCGTGCTGGCACGCGACCACTTCGGGCACCCGGAGGGCTCGGCCGTGGTGACGCTCAACGCCGAGGCGCGGCCCTATGTGGCCATCGTCGAATGCCCCATCGCGTACGCCTGCGCCGAAGCGGGTGCCGGCCTGCTGGCTGAGCTGGAGCGCGACGTGGGCTGAGGCCTTTGAGCAGCGGGCGGCGGCCTGGCGTGCGAGCCTTGGAGCTCGTGACCACGCGCGTGTTCTCTCAACAGGCCGACCTGGTCGCCGCCCTTCCGCAGCTGCTTTCGCACGCGCGCCGCTTCTTTGCGGCCGAGCTCAACGTACTCGCCGCGTCGGCCCCCGATCGCCCCGACCCGGCGCTCGCCCAGGTGACGCTCGCGCTCGAGAGCGCACGCTACCCGGGCGCCGGCACGTTCCGGATCGACTCGCGAAGCACGAGCGACCAGGACCGCGCCGAAGCAGAGGTCGCCGAAGTGCGCGGACGCGCTGGCGGCATGGCGCTGCTCGCCGCCCGCTGCGCACAGGTCTGGTCGATCACGGCGGAAGGCGAGCCCAGCGGAAGCGCCGAGCTACAGCTGTGCGCCTTGCTGGCGTCGGTCGCGCTCGGGCCCGTGCTGCCCGCCGACGGAAGCACGCTGTATGGC
>DATDEV010000545.1:0-6875 GCA_036522995.1 Polyangiaceae bacterium | reverse complement strand
CTCGTCCAAACACAAGCTCACCAAGTTGCCGAAGGCGCGCCGGGTAGCGCCGCGGATCTCGTCGGCCGGCGCGGACTCGTAACGCGACAGACCGTGCAGAGCGCTGTCCAGGTGGAGATCGGCGGCGTGGACCAGCTTCATCCGCGCCGAGCTTTACCACGGCTATCCGAACGGGTTGGGATTGCGGCCGGCCCATGGACAAATCTCCGGGCGGCCTTACGTTCCGGGTCTGGACGCTCCGCTTCGCCCCGCCGCGGTCGTGGTTTCGCGGGATCCGCTCGTCCGTAGTGGCCTGGCCGCGCTTTTGTCCGCGTATCCAGGCTTGGTGCTCAAGGAGGCGCTCGCGGACGCGTGCCAGGCCCCCAGCGCCGACGTGGTGATCTGGGACGCGCCGGAAAGAGGGGCCCGCTCCGGCTCGACCCCCGTGCTGGCGCTGGTGAGCGAAGCGCACGCAGCCCGCGAAGCCTTGCGCTCGGGCGCGCACGGCGCCCTGGCGCGCTCGTCGCCCTCTCACATGATCGGGCCCGCCGCCCTAGCTGTCGCGGCCGGTCATTGGGTGCTCGACGAGGCGTTCGGCGCCGCCTTGCTCAGCCTCGGTCCGCTCGACAGCGCACCGCCTCAGCTGCTCAGCCCCCGCGAGCAGCAAGTCCTGGAGCTGCTCACCGAGGGCCTCTCCAACCGCGACGTGGCCCGGCGCCTCGGCATCAGCCATCACACCGCCAAGTTTCACGTCAACGCCATCCTGGACAAGCTCGGCGCCACCACCCGCACCGAGGCGGTGGTGCTGGCCGCGCGCAGTGGCCTACTCACCCTTTAGGGTGCAATGATTCGCTGGCGCGCGGCGCCGAGCCCAGACGCTTCGTAGTCCACGATGTCGCCAGGCTGCAGAAATTGCGGAGGATTCCGACCCGCGCCGACCCCCGCGGGCGTGCCGGTGCTGATCACGTCGCCCGGCAGCAAGGTCATGAACTCGCTGATATGGCTCACCAGCGTGGGCACGTCGAAGATCAGGTCCGAGGTGTTGCCGTCCTGCATCAGCTCTCCGTTGACGCGCAGCCGAAGGTCCAGGTTGCCAGGGTCGAGCTCGTCGGGCGTGACCAGTAGCGGACCGAGCGGGGCGAAGCCATCCGCGCTCTTGCCCTTGACGAATTGACCGCCGCGCTCCTTCTGGTGCTCGCGCTCGGAGTAGTCGTTCATCAGCGCGAAGCCGGCGACGTACTCGGCCCACCTGGCCTTCTCCACGTAGCGCGCGGTCCTGCCGATCACCAGCGCCAGCTCCACCTCCCAATCGGTCTTCTTCGAAGCGCGCGGCAAGCGCAGGTCGTCGTAGGGACCGGCCAGCGCGGTCGTCGCCTTCATGAACAGCATCGGCTCGGGGGGCAGATTGCCGCCCGTTTCCTCGGCGTGAGCTCGGTAATTGAGCCCGACGCACACGATCTTGCTCGGCCTCAGTAGTGGCGGACCGATGCGCTCGTCTGCGCCGACGCTCGGACATTCGGCGGCGTGCTCGGCGTACCAGCGCCCGAGCCGCCCCAGGCCGTCCGAACCGAAGAAGGCTTCGCCGTAGTCCTCACCGAAAGCCGAGACATCGACGCGCCCTGCCTCGGCCGAGAACAAGCCCGGTCGCTCGCGGCCCCGCGGGCCGAAACGAAAAATTCTCACGCGACGAGCTTAGCAGCACTCAATCGTCGTAGCCGTCGGGATGGGCCAAATACCAGCGCCAGGCGCTGCGAATCGTCTCGGCGATATCGGTGCGCTGGGCGCGCCAGCCGAGCTCCCGCTCGATCTTGCTCGCGTCGGCGTACAGCGCGGGTGGGTCCCCGGGCCGCCGCGGACCGGTCTCGATGCGGAAGGGTCGATCGACGACCTGCTTCACGGCCTCCAGAATCTCTCGCACGCTGTGGCCCTTGCCGATACCCAGGTTGTAGTGCCGCCGATCGCCCGGCGCGAGCGCCTCCATCACGCGCACGTGTGCCTCGACCAAATCTTCCACGTGAATGTAGTCGCGAATGCACGTGCCGTCGGGCGTTGGGTAGTCCTCGCCGAACACCGTCACGTGGTCACGCTTGCCCAGCGCCGCTTGCAGGATGACCGGGATCAGATGCGTTTCCGGGCGGTGGTCCTCCCCCACCGCGCCGTCCGCCGCGCTGCCCGCCACGTTGAAGTAGCGTAGCGCCGCGTACGCAAACTCGCTGGAAGTTGCCGCGTAGTCACGCAGCATGTACTCCGACAAGAGCTTCGACCAACCGTACGGGTTGATCGGCCGCTGCGGCGTCTCCTCCCGAATCGGCATCTCGCTCGGCTCGCCATAGGTGGCGCACGTGCTCGAGAACACCAGGCGCCGGACGCCTGCGCGCTGGACGGCTTTCAGCACACTGAGCGTTCCGCCCGTGTTGTTGTCGTAATAGGTGAGCGGAGCTTCCACCGATTCGCCGACGTAGGCCAGGGCCGCGAAATGCATCACGCAATCGACTCGCTCCGTTTTCAGCAACTGCTCGAGCTGCGCGGTCTCGCGCACGTCGAGCTGAAAAAACGGCAGCCCGGCGGGCACCGCCGCGCGATGCCCGCGGCTCAAGTTGTCCAAGGCGAGCACGCCATGACCCGCTCGCGAAAGTGCGAGCAGCGCGTGCGAACCAATGTAGCCGGCCGCGCCGGTAACGAGCACTTGCATGGCCTGCCCTTCTACACTGCTCGCCAGGGCCAGGCGAATGAAGATTTTGCTGAGTTGGCGGAAGCACCGATCACGTTGGCGCTTTGCGGAGCTAGCGCGCCGCGAGCAGCGCCTAGCGCACGTAGCGCTGCAGCTCGGCGTCGAAGCCGCCCAGGTCGACCGCCCCGAGCCGGCTCACCTCCAGCCCCGCGTCGCTGGCTGCCCGGGCGGTCGCGTCTGGAAACGGCGATAGCCAGATCATGCGACCGCCCGGCACGAGCTGAGCCGCGACGTTGCGCACCACCTGACACAGCACGCCCGACAGCCCACGCGAGCGCAGCACGCGGCGACCCATGGGCGGGTTGGTCAGCACCAGCGTGAGCCCCGGCACGCGATGCGTTCGCGCGTCGGCTTGCTGCAGCTGCACGCCCTGCAGCTGAGCGCTCTCGAAATTGGCCTGCGCTGCCGTCAGCGCGCGCGCATCCAGATCGGTGCCGTGAAGCTCGCGGTAGGGCCCGAAGCGTGCCCGCTCGATCAGCTCCACGCCGCTACCCGTGAACGGATCCCAGACGACGTCGCTCTCGAGTGCCCCTGCCACGCGAGCCAGCGCGGCCGCCAGCGTCGGGTGCGAGGCGGCCGGCACGTCGCGCACGCGGTAGTCGAAACGCAGCTCCGGAGCGGCTACCGGCTTGAGCAACAGACGCGGCGTGCGCCCGGACTCCACCTCGATCGTCCAGGGCGCTTGCGTGGGATCGTTGACGAGCGGCGAGCTTTCGTCCCTCAGGCCCTGCGCCACCCGCCAGGTGTCGGCGCGGCGATGCCCGGCGCCTTGCCACTCCAGGCGAAAGCGCAAGGGACCGCTGCTCCAGCTGCGCATTACCGCCAACAGCTCCGGCCCGAGCAGCGCCGCGAGCACTCCGCCCGGCGTTGCGCCGTCCGGCAACGGCCAAACGATGGCCACCTCGAGCGCCAACCGCAGCCGAAGCAGCTGCGAAAGCGCTCCGGAGTAGTCGAGCTGCACCTCCCCCGGGGTGGTGACCCGCCCGGCCAAGGGCGCCGCTTCCTCGCCCAGGAAGCGGCTGAGCCCAGGCCGGCACGCGAGCGCGATCAGGCACGTCCGCGGCAGTGGCGCATCCAGCAGGATCGGCTGGGTCGCTCCGGCGGCGCGTCCCGCCGTGCGCTCCAGCATCAAGCGAGCTCGCTCCAGCACTTGCTTGAGCGTCGGCGGGGCGCTCAGCGCATTCAGCTGCTCGAGCGCGCGCGGACCACCGACCTTGCCGAGCGCTTCCACCACTGAGCGCAGCAGCCGCGGATCGCTGGTCTCGAGCTTACTCAGCAGCGCGGGCTCGGCGGCCCTGCGCCCGCTCTTGCCGAGCTCGATGGCCGCTTGCCGGCGCGCCTCGGCGTGCGGGCTTTCGAGCGCCTGCAGCAGCGCGTCCATCAGCTCGGGCAGATCGTGCTCGCGCAAGGCGCGGCCGACCAAACGCACCAGCGCGGGCTCGGCGCGCCCGTCGCTGGCCAGGTTCTGAGCAGCGAACGTCGCGGCGGGAAGACCCGCGGACAGCAGCGCCTTCTCGACTCTCGGCCCGAGCTCGGGGTGGTTCAACAGCTCCAGCATCTCGCCAAATGCGCGCTTGGGTGGGGTGTACCCAGGATCTTCCAAGGCGCGGCGAAGGTCGTCGCTCACTGTCCCCATCCTACCGCGACTCGTGTTACCAGGGGCCAGTGAAACCCTGGCTGGTCCTCGAAAGTAAGGAGCTCGTGAGCGAACGCTGGCTGCAACTGCGAGAAGATCGCGTGCGCTTGCCCAACGGCCACCAGATCGATCGCTTCCACGTGATTCACGCGCCAGACTGGGCGAGCGTCCTGTGTGTCACGGACGATTCCGAGGTCGTGCTCGTCCGACAGTACCGTCACGGCATCGCGACCGCCAGCCTAGAGCTACCGGCCGGCGTCATCGAACCGCACGAAACTCCAGAAGAAGCGGCGCGCCGGGAGCTGGTGGAGGAAACGGGCTACGAAGCCGACGACTGGGTACATATCCAGAGTGTTTCCACGGAGCCTGCCCGCCACACCAACCACGCTCACTTCTTCTGTGCGCGCGGCGCGCGCCTGGCACGGCCGGCTGCGCCCGAGGAGACCGAGGTGCTGGAGGTGTCGAGAGTACCCCTCGCCGACCTGGCGCGGCTGGCGACCGACGGCAGCATCGTGCACGGCGTGCACGTCGGCGCGATCCTGACCGCGCTAAACCGCGGCCTCGTCTGAGCCGAGGCTCGCAAGCACGCCGGCCAGATCCGGCGCGAGCTCCGAGCTGACCCGCAGCGCTCGGCCGTCTGGCATCGTCAACGCGATCGCCTGGCAGTGCACGAACGGGCGATCGAGCCCGAAGCGGTGCTCGACGTGCTGGTTGCTGCGCGCGTCGCCATAACGAGCATCACCCAGCACCGGGTGCCCGATGCTGGCAAAATCGCGCAGCGTCCCCGTTTCATCGGCGTCGCTCGCGCGCACGTGCATGAGTGAGTGCCGGCCGGCGTCGCGCAGCTTCTGGTAGCGGGCGCCGCGCGTTGCGCTCTCGCCGGCGCGGCGAGTGATGGTGCCCTGCTTGCGCAAGTTGCCGCGCGCCAGCACGGTAAGCTCTCGCTCGGCGCGCGCCAGCGCGCTCCGCAAGGGCGCGGCGTCGTCCTCGTGCTTGGCAAACCAGCACACGCCGCTCACCCCGGGTCCCCAGCTCTCGACCGTCCGGGCCTCGCCGCAGCTCGGCAAGCCACGCACCCGCGCGAGCAACGTGCGGCCGGGCTCGACCGACTGAGCGGCGGCGACAAGCTCGTGCGGCGGCTTGTCCACCGCAAGCCAGCGCTCGTCTTCGAACAGCACGCGTGGCAGGGGCCTCGGCGCCGGCGCCAGCCAGCACAGCGCCTCGACCGCTTCACTCCACGGGATCATGTCGAGCGGCTCGACTCGCAGCGGCGAAAGGCCCGAGCCCTGCAGCTGCCAGAGATCGCGAGCCAGGGTCAGCGGATTGCAGGACAGGTACGCCAGGGCGCGCGGCGAAAGGCCAGCCAGCGCCCGGCGCAATGCCGCCGAAAGGCCGCGCCGGGGCGGATTGACGATCACCGCGTCGTAGCGCTCGCCCGAGCGCGCGGCAGCCTCCACGAAGGCCGCTGCGTCGGCGGCGCAGGCCCGCAGCGCCAGCCCCTGCTCCAGCGCCGCCCGCTCCGCGAGCGCGATGGCAGGCGCGTAGGCTTCGACGGCGGTGACACGCGCCCCCGCCCGCGCGAGCGTGAGCGCCAGACTGCCGTTGCCAGCAAACAGCTCGAGCACGGCTTTGCCCGACAGCCCACCGAGCGCGCTCTGCAGGTGGCCGACCACCGCTCCCTGCACGTAGCTGGCTTGCCCAGCGTGCGCCTGGACGAAACCGCCGTGTGCCGCGTAGGCATAGGGAGCGTCGGCGCTCAGCCGATGCTGCGCCAAGCGCGGCCCTGCCAGCAGCTGCGGCTCGCCCGCGAGCAAGCGCACCTCGCCCGGCTCGCGCAGCGCGATGGCCACGCTGCGAACGCTGCCATCTTCCACCAGCTGCCGAGCGACTGCTTCGAGCCGAGCCTGCGCCCCGGGCTGCTCCGTGAGCAGCGTGAGCAATATCCCCTCGGACGTCTCACGCAGGTCGGCGCCGTGGATCGGCAGGGGTAGCAAGCGGCGCAGCGCCTCGCTGGCGCGCGCGACGCTCGGTGCCAGCACGCGGCAGCCCGCAACGTCGACGACCCGGTGTGAGCCGCGTGCGTACAGACCCAGCGCGGAGCGCTGACTCACCAGCTTGGCGCGCAACCGGTAGCCGACGATTGGGTCGGCCGCGCGACTGGGCTCCAGCAGCGGAGCGAGCTCGACGTAGCTCGCCAGTGCTTGCGCCACCCGCGCCTGCTTGCTGGCGAGACCCTGCGCGTAGGGCTCGTCGCCGTACGGACAACCCGGGCAGCGGGCCTGCTTGGGACAATCGAGGTCGCTCACGCTGCGTTGGCTTACCAGCTCCGGACCCGCGGCGCGTCTGTGACTGCAGTGCCGGGGGGTGTGCCAAGCTCGACCCCGTTGGCACACTTTATCACTTGAATATTATTAGCAATTGATTCCGGTCAGGTCACCGGCATGGCTGGCACACTGTCTGCATATGACGGTAACGAGGACAACCCCATGATCCAGCTTCGCCTTCTGCCCGGTCTCGCCAGCTCCGCCG
>DATDEV010000544.1:0-5174 GCA_036522995.1 Polyangiaceae bacterium | reverse complement strand
GGCCGCGGCAGCTCATTGGCCATGGCGCTCGGCCAGGGGCACGGTGCGCTTGCGGATCAGGTCGACCAAGCGTGAGGCAGAGTTTGCCAGAATGGCCTCGCCGGCTAGACGATCGCGTCGACCGTCGGCGCTCGGGAGCAGGCGACCGGCGATGGCGAACAGCGCCGACCACAGCTCGGGCGCGCGATCGTGCAGCCAGATACCTAGACGTGCCGCAGGCGTGAACGTCAGGTAGCGGTCACCCCGCGCAATGGCGCGCAGCACGTGTCGCGCGGCTCGATCGGCGTTGATGGACAGCAGGGGAGCGACAGCAGACGCGCCGAACCAGATCAGCTCACGCTCAGGATTGCCGCCGAAGCTCGCGTGCAGATGTGAGCCCGTGCGCATCAAACCTGGCATGACACTGAGTACCTCGACGCCATCCTTGCTCACCTCTGCGCGCAGCGCCTCGGCGAAGCCGACCTGGGCGAACTTGGCCGCTGTGTACGGCGCCAAATGGGGCACCCCGAGCTTGCCGCCAACGGAGCTTATCAGCACCAGCGTGCCGCGCCGTCGGGCTTGCATCTGCGGCAGCACGGTGAGGGTTGCGTTCAGCGCGGTGGCGAAGATTTCCTGCATGGCCGCATGAAAGTCGGCCGGCTCGAGCGCCTCGATTGGGGCCACGTCGATGGTCGCCGCGTTGGCGATGAGCACGTCGATCGGGCCGAGCTCTCGCGTGACGCGGTCGAGGAATATGCGAGTCTGCGCTTCTCGACGTAGATCGCACACGTCGACCAGCACGGTTCCGCTCGCGGTTTCCAGCCAGGCCCGCGTCTGCTCCAGGCTTTTGGGCGAGCGACCGCAAATGGCAACCTTGGCGCCTTCATCCAGCAATGCCCGGGCGAGTGCTCGACCCAAGCCGCGGGAGCCTCCGCACACCACGACCACCTTGCCCCGCAGCGAGCTGGTGTCGCGCGCCATCCAGCGCGAAATGGCGCCGAGCGCGGCACCGTACACCAGGTGAGCGGCGAGCATCGAAGCAGGGCGCCCCGGACGGTCATAGCGAGGGCGCGGCATCAAGCCCAGTCGCGGGAGCACGCCGACATAGCTGACGGCCCAGACCAGCGCACCAAAGAGGGTGCCGGCGCTCGGCCGTCGCCAGCGCGCCGGGAGCATCGAGAACGAGCAGCCTGCCGCGCCGCCGAAGGCAAAGTGTCCGGCCAGAGTGACGCTGTCCAGAGCATTGCGGTTAGTCGTGAACGGACTGAGCAGCTTTCGCACGATCCGGCGCGGGGGCGGCTCACCCAGGGCTCCGAGGCGCTTCGCTACCAGCATCGCCAGCGACATCGCAGCAGTCGCGAACACACCGGCTGCTGCGCCGCCGAGTAAGCGCCCGACGGGCTTGTTCATACCGAAGATACGGATGCACGAGCCGTTCCACGTCAGGCTCCCCCAGTGCGCCGTCGACTGAGATGAGAGGATCGAAGCACTGCCCGGTGCAAATCTCTACACAGAGGCAACCGGCGTCGGTAGTCGGGTGATGAAGTAAGGCGCTGCCCGCGTTGAGCCGCGCACGGTACGGGCCCTAGGCTGGGCCGCATCTTGCTACGGCGGCGAGCATGCGTCTCTCGAGCGTCCTACTCTTCGCAAACTGCGTGTTCGCCTGCAATCGTAGCGAGCCAGCCGAGCAGAGCACCGTGGCTCCGGCTCCGGCACCCGCGCCCGCTGCCAGCGGTCCCCCCTCTGCGACTACGAGCTCAGCGGCGACCAAGACCGATGACGACCCCGACGCCAAGCTGAGGGGACGCGCGCGCCTGGAGGTCAAGGGCGCACGTCAGCCGCTCGGCATCGTGCTCAGCGCCCGCGGCGATCGCACTCGCATCCAGGTGCAGCGAGCCGCCGCCGAGCCGGTAACGGCGCTGCTCGAGGACGACGATAGACTCACGCTGCTGCGCGACGAGTCGCGTCAGTATGAGGTGAGGGATCTCGACAAGCTGACCGGGCGTGCCGAGCGCGAGCACGAGGTGAAAGTCGAGCGCACGAGCGAGAAACGGACGGTCTCCGGTCTGTCTTGCATCAAGTGGCAGCTCAGCGTGGAAAGCCAGCGAGTCGACGCCTGTGTTCACGCGCTGCGGGCCAAGGTCGATGCCGACAAGCTCGAGGCGGCCCTGGGCATCGATCTGCCCAATTGGGCGGAAAGGCTGCTCGAGGACGGCTATTTCCCGGTGCAGGCCACGGTCACCGAAGGCGGGCGCGAGGCATATCGGGTCGAGCTCGTCGAATACACGGCTCAGGAGCCGAACGAAAGCGAGCTCGAGGTGCCGGCGGGCTACCACGAGCTTGGGAAGTGAGTCTCCCCATCAGCGCGCGCTGCTTGCCTGCGAGCCAACGGCACCTGGCTCCGATACGGCAGCCTTCTGCGAGTTTGGCTGCGGCGTGGCAGCCCCCATCGAAGCGCGCAGGAACTCGGCGGTGTGGCTGTCGTTGGCGCGTACGAATAGCGTCGGCGGTCCAGCGGCGACGACTTTTCCGCCCTCGTCGCCGGCGCCCGGGCCCATGTCGATGATCCAGTCGCTGGCGGCGATGACCTGCAAATCGTGCTCGACGACGATGACCGTGGCGCCCCCGCGCACCAGGCTGCCGAGCTGCCCGAGCAAGCGCTCGACGTCGGCGGGGTGCAGGCCGGTGGTGGGCTCGTCGAGCACGTAGAGTGTGCCCTTCTGCTGGGCGCGCTGCAGCTCGGTTGCCAGCTTGATGCGCTGCGCCTCGCCGCCCGACAGCTCGGTGGCCGGTTGCCCGAGGCGCAGGTAGCCGAGCCCGACCTCCTGGAGCACCGTGAGCGAGCGCAGCAGGCCCGGCTGCTCGGCGAAGAAGGCCGCCGCGGCGTCGACCGTCATGCCCAGCACTTGAGCGATGTTTCGCTCACGGTAGGTGACCTCGAGCGTCTTCTGGTTGTAGCGGCCGCCCTGGCAGGCGGGGCAAGGCGCATAGACGCTGGGCAAAAACAAGAGCTCGACCATCACGAAGCCCTCGCCCTGGCAGGTTTCGCAGCGGCCGCGAGCGACGTTGAAGGAAAAGCGGCCGGCGTCGTAGCGGCGCTTGCGCGAAAGCGGCGTCGCTGCGAACAGCCGGCGCACCTCGTCGAACAGGCCGGTGTACGTCGCCAGGTTGGAGCGCGGGGTGCGACCGATGGGCTTTTGGTCCACCACCACGAGCCGGCGCAGCTCGCGGCCCCCTTGCAGCTTTGCTCCGGTCAGGGCCGCGAGGGCGGGCTGCTCCTGCTCGTCGCCATCGCGCTCTTCGACGCTGCCTGCTTGACCGAAGCGCTCGGCCGCCAGCGTCACGAGCGCCTGGCTCACCAGCGTGGACTTACCCGAGCCCGAGACGCCGGTCACGCTGGTGAGCACGCCCACCGGAAACTCCACCGACAGCCCTGACAGGTTGTTGCGCGTGACGCCCGACAGCTTCAAAAATTCTCGCGGCTGCCGCGGCGAAGCATTGAGCTGCGGCGAGCGCTGGAACAGAAATTCGCGCGTGTGGGAGTGAGCCACCTCGCGCAGGCCCGACAGCGGGCCGCTGTACAGCACCTCGCCGCCCTGGTTGCCAGCTTCGGGGCCGACGTCCACGACCCAATCCGCCTGTCGAATCACGTCGACCTCGTGCTCGACCACGAACAGCGAGTTGCCGGCAGCCTTGAGCTTGTTCAAGGCACGCAGCAGCGCCTGGGTGTCGGCGGGGTGCAGCCCCGCCGAAGGCTCGTCGAGCACATACACGACGCCGAACAGATTCGAACAAACCTGAGTAGCGAGCCGCAGGCGCTGCAGCTCGCCCGGTGAGAGCGTGGGCGTGCTGCGCTCGAGCTGCAGATAGCCGAGGCCCAGGTCGAGCAGCACTGCCACGCGGCGCTGCAAATCGGCGGCGATGCGCTGAATCACGCTGGCCTTTTCCGGATGCGCCGGGTCCTCCTGGTGCGGTTTCGCCTGCGCGTAGCGTTCGAATATCTGGCGCAGTTGCTTGAGCGTGAGCCGTGAGAGCTCACTGATGTCGCGGCCAGCGAACGTGATCGAAAGTGCTTCGGGGCGCAAGCGCTTGCCGTTGCAATCGGGGCAAGCGCTGCCGACCATGAAGCTCATCGCGCGCCGCTTCATCAGCGCGCTCTCGGTATTGGCAAACGAAGAGAGGACGTGTCGGCGCGCGCTCGTGAACGTGCCCTGGTAGCTCGGCTCCTCTTTGCGCTTCAAGGCCCGCTTGACCTCACTCAGTGTGAAGCCCGCGTAGACCGGCACGGTCGGTTGCTCGTCGGTGTACAGGATGAAGTCACGAGTCTTTTTCGGTAGCTCGCGCCACGGCACGTCCACGTCGTGACCGAGCGTGGTCAGAATGTCGCGCAGGTTTTGCCCCTGCCAGGCGGTCGGCCAGGCGGCGACGGCGCGCTCGCGGATCGACAGTGAGTCGTCCGGAACCATGAGCGCCTCGTTCACCTCGTAGACTCGACCGATGCCGTGACAGCGCGGACAGGCGCCCTGGGCGGTGTTGGGTGAAAACGACTCGGCATAGAGCAGCGTTTGCCCGGCCGGATAGTCGCCGGCTCGCGAGTAGAGCATGCGCAGCAGGTTGGAGAGGGTCGTGACGCTGCCAACGGTCGAGCGCGTGGTGACGCCGCCGCGTTGCTGGCCGAGCGCGATGGCCGGCGGCAGCCCCGTAATCTCGTCCACCTCCGGCACGCTCATCTGGTGAAACAGACGCCGCGCATAGGGCGAGACGGACTCGAGGTAGCGACGCTGCGCCTCGGCGTACAAGGTGCCGAACGCGAGCGACGATTTGCCCGAGCCAGAGACGCCGGTGAACACGACCAGCGCCTGGCGCGGCAGCTCCAGATCGACGTTCTTCAGGTTGTTTTGCCGGGCGCCCCGAACGCGTACGAAGCCGTCGTCCGACATCTAAAGCCCGTATCTCTTTGCCGCGTCCTGCTGGGACTCTAGCTGCTGTGCGCGCGGCCGAGCGTCGTCGTTCACCGGGAACGCGGGGGCGGGAGCGTTCGATCGCTCTGGCTCTGGCTCTGGCTCTGGCTCTGGCTCTGGCGCTGGCGCTGGCGCTGGCTCTGGCGCTGGCGCTAGCTCTGCCTCGGGCACGGCCCGAGCTTCGTGACGGTATTGCAGCAGCTGCGGAGACTCGCGCGTGAGCGTGATGACCGC
>DATDEV010000543.1:0-3660 GCA_036522995.1 Polyangiaceae bacterium | reverse complement strand
CCAGCTGCTTCACCGCCGTGTCGAGCCCCGCGAGCAGAAGGCCCAGGCGCTGGCCATCTTGCTCGGTGGCCTGCAGCAGGCGCTCGGGCGGCACGCTCCACAGCGCTTCCCGTTTACCGGCCACGCGCCGCGCGAACGGGTAGGCCGCCTGCTGCTCGCTGCTCGGCCACAGCCACAGGCCTCCGCCTACGATCCCAGTCGTTGCGCCGCCCCACAGCAGCAGCTTGCGCCTCGCAAACGGAAGAATTGCCACGCTCGGCCCACCACTATACACGAGGCCTGCGATGCACGGACCTCCCGAGGAATCGGCCGACACGCGGGCGGCTCGCTTTCGGCAGCGCGCCTGGGCCTCGGGGCTGCGCTGGCTGGCCCAGCTCGAGCTGCGCTTCGATCGCGTGTTTTGGTGGCTACGGCGTCGCTTGGGCCGACTCGGACCGCTGCAGCTGGTGGCGTTTCGTTCGTTCGGTACGGCGGAGCGCGCGCTACTTCGCGGTCGCGTGCTGGAAGCCTCGGCGCTCGAGCGATCGCTGCCCGAGGACTCGCGCTGGCGCAACGTGCGGCGCATGCTGCGGCGCTTCAACTCGCGTGAGCTGCCCGCGGCCAGGGTTCGTGCGCGGCTGGGTGAGCGTGTGGTGGAGGGGACGACGGACGACGAGGGCTACTTCGAGCTGGCGATCGCGCCGGCCGACGGCGAGCAGCGCTGGCGCGAGCCCGAGCTCGAGGTGGTTGCCGCACCGCTGCGCGGGCTCGTGCCGGTACGGGCAATGGGTGAGCTGCTGGTGCCCGGCGCGGCCGAGCTGGGACTGGTCAGTGACATCGACGACACGGTGCTACAGACGCACGTGACGCAGAAGCTCAAGATGATCTGGATCACGCTCTCGGGCAGCGCCTTCACGCGCATGCCGTTCGAGGGCACGGCCGAGCTGTATCGAGCGCTCGTGGCTGGCGCGTCGGGGCAGGCAGAAAATCCGGTGTTCTACGTGTCCAAGAGCCCCTGGAATCTGTACGACTTCCTGATCGATTTCTTGGAGCACCACGGGCTGCCGCGCGGCCCGCTGCTGCTGCGGGACATCGGTCTGCGTGAAGCCCCGCCGCTGGACCACAAGTCGGCCGCGCTGCGCGAGCTGCTGGAGACCTACCCGGCGCTGCCGTTCGTGCTGGTGGGCGACAGCGGTGAGCGCGACGCGGAGATTTACCTCGAGACGGCTAGTCGCTACCCCGGTCGCGTGCGAGCCATCTACATCCGGGACCTGGACGGCACGCGCGCCACGCGTCCGCAGAGCGCGGAGTTGGTCGCGCGGGCGCGCGCCTGCGGTACCGAGCTCCTATGGGTCGCGCACGCCCGCCAGGCGCTCGAGCACGCTCGCAGCCTGGGGCTTGCGCGCTAGCTAAACGAGCAGCCCGTCGACGATCTGGATGCCGCGAGCTCAGCTCGAGCTGGGATTGTTCTGTTTTTTCAAGGCGCTGCGGTACTGGGCGGCCACCAGCCCCGTCGCCAAACGCTGCGGCAACATACGCACGAACACGCTGCCCACGCGGTTGGCAAAGCCAGAAATATGCAGGTACTTGCGATTTCGGAAGGCCTCGACGCCTTCGCGCGCAGCCTGATCGACCGGCATCAGCCAGCGGCGCAGCGTGTTGAAGCTCTCGCCAGCCGTCATTTCGCTGACGACGCCACTGGGGGCGTAGGTGGTGACGGAGACGTTGCGCCCGTCGAGCTCGTGCCAGAGTCCGACTCCGAAGTGCACCAGAAAGGCCTTGGTGGCCGAATAGTGGGTTTGGAAGGGTACCGGGTGAATGCCGGCCATGCTGGAGACGATCATGAGTCCGCCGCCCTGACGCTCGAGCACCGGAACGAAGGCGGTGGCCATGCGCACGGTGGCGATGACGTTGGTGTCGAGCATGGAGCGAAAGCTCTCCCAGCCGAGCTCCTCATAGGCTCCGAAGTGCGTGACCCCGGCGTTGAGGATGGCCCCGAACAGCGTGCGGCCTTGGGTAGCCGTTTCGATCACCCGCTCGACGTCGTCGAGCCTCGAGAGATCGGCGACGCAGAGCTCGACCTTCACGCCGGCGCCCGCTTCGAGCTCGGCTTTGAGCTCGCGCAGGCGGTCTTCCCGCCGCGCCACCACCAGCAGGTTGGCGCCGTAGGTCACGGCCAAGATCTTCGCCATCTCGCGACCCAGGCCAGAAGAGGCGCCCGTGACGAGCACCCAGCGACCGCGTAGCTCCATCGGATTCATGCTTGTGGCCCGAGCCGTACCGGCCGGGCGGAGCGCTGTCAAACGGTCCTGTTTATCAGCTCGGGCCGCTGCCAACGGCATCCGAGATGCTGGAAAAACCTGCGCTTTTCGCGCGCTCGGCCAGACCGCGCGCGATGCGGCGAGGCAGACTAGGGCCGTCGTAGATCAGCGCCGAGTAGACTTGCACCAGCGTCGCGCCGGCCAGGATGCGTTGCCAGGCGTCCTCCGCGGTTTCGATGCCGCCGGCCCCGATCAAGAGCAGCCGATCGCCGACGCGCGAGCGCAGCCGGCGCAGTACCTGCAGGCTCCGCTCGCGCAGCGGCGCGCCCGAGAGCCCGCCGGCACCCAGCGCTTCGACCTCGGCCGCCGGGGTCTGCAGGCCCTGGCGCCCGATGGTGGTGTTGGTGGCGATCAGGCCATCGAGCTCGAGCTCCAGCGCCAGGTCGGCGATGGCGTCCAAGTCGTCGTCGTGCAGGTCCGGTGCCAGCTTGAGCAAGAGCGGCACGTGGCGCTCGGGTGCGGCGCGGCGCAGCGCCTGCTTCACACCGCTGAGCAGCGGGCGCAGCTGCTCTACGGCTTGCAGCTCGCGCAGATTGGGCGTGTTGGGCGAGCTCACGTTGACGACCAAGTAGTCGGCGTACGGTGCCAGCGCCTCGGTGCTCGTCACGTAGTCGGCCACCGCGCCTGCGTTGGGCGTGAGCTTGCTACGGCCAATGTTGGCGCCGACCACGCTCTTTCGCGGAGTCGCTAGCCGCGCTGCCGCCGCCCGTGCGCCGTGGTTGTTGAAGCCCATGCGGTTGAGCAGGGCGCGATCACGCGGCAGTCGGAACAAGCGCGGCCGCGGGTTACCGGGCTGAGCGAGCGCCGTCACGGTGCCGATTTCGACGAAGCCAAAACCCAGCGCGCCGAAAGCCTCGAAGACCTCGGCGTCCTTGTCGAGGCCTGCGGCGAGCCCGACGGGCGAGCTCAGCTCGCGCCCCAGGGCGCGCACCCGCAGCCGCGGGTCACTTGGAGCGCCCAGCAGCCGGCGCAAGAGCCAGAGCGCCCCCGGGAGCAGCGACAGCAGGCGCAGGCTGCCGAGGGTCAGCCGATGGGCGGTCTCGGCGTTGAAGGCGAAAAGCAAGCTGCGAAGGAGGCGATAGAGCAAGGGCGCCGAACCTAAATGAGGGGCCGCAGCCGCGCAACTGCTCGCCGAACGGCGCGACGGTCGAACGAAATTTCCACGGTAGCAGCGGCGGTGGAGCGCCGGCTATCGTTCGGCCATGCACGTCTGCGACTTGCGCTCCGACACCTTGACCCGCCCCACGCCGAGCATGCGCGCCGCCATGGCTGCCGCCGAGGTGGGCGACGACGTCTACGGCGAGGACCCGAGCGTGCGTGCGCTGGAGGAGCGCGTCGCGGCGCTCTTGGGCAAGGAGAG
>DATDEV010000542.1:0-2208 GCA_036522995.1 Polyangiaceae bacterium | reverse complement strand
CGTTGCCCCGGCCCATCGAAAGCAACGCGGCGCTCGGCAAAGTGGTAGTTTACCGCAATGGAGTCGCGTACTTCGAGCGCTACGCCAAGCTCGAGAGCGGCAAGCTCAAGCTGCGCGTCCCCGGCGAGCGCCTGGACGACTTGCTCAAGTCGCTGACCGTGGTCGATGCACGCTCGGGCAAGCCGGTGCCGGTGTCGTTTCCCACGCTCGAGCACGTGGGCGAAGAGGTGGAGATAGCGATTCAGCTGCCCGAGGGCTCGCCGCGCGAGCTCAAGATCTCCTACGTCACCGAGAGCCCCGCCTGGAAGCCGAGCTACCGGCTCAAGCTGAGCAGCAAGGGACCGGCACAGCTCGAAGCCTGGGCCGTCGTCGACAACGTCTCGGGCGAAGATTGGCGGCATGTCGCAGTGGGGGTCGGCTCCACGTCGGCGCTTTCCTTCCGCTTCGATCTGCACAGCGTGCGCTTCGTGGAGCGCGAAACACTGAGCGACGGCCAAATGCTCGGCCTCGCGCCACCGACCGGGGGCTCACCCTACACGGTGGCCGGCAAAGAGCTGCAAGTGCTGGCAAGCGTTTCGCTGGACGAGCTCGAGCCCTCACCCGAGCTGCTGGCGATGGCCGAAACCGCTTCCGCCGGCATGGCCGACGCTGCCGGGCGGGGCAACGGCAGCGCGCGGGCGCCAGCGTCCGCGCCGCCCCGGCCCTCGCGCAAGCTGCAGACCCGCGCGCCGCCACGCCAGCTCGATGATTCGCTGGCCGGCGTCGCGGCGCGCGCCAGGCAGAGCAAGGAAAAGATCCGCGTCGAGGGCTACGCCCTGGGTGCCGACAAGGACCGCGTCGGCGAGTCGCTCAAGCGCGCCAACTTGATCCGCGATCGACTGCTGCAAAATGGCCTACCGGCGGACCAGATCGAGGTCATCGGCACCGGGCGCGCCACCCAAGGTGACGCCGTCCGCATCGTGGCGCTGCAAAGCGAGGCCAAGCCGCAGCAACCGAGCCAGTCGCGCGCTGCGGCGGGCAAGCCTGCGCTCGACGAGCCGCTCGGCCATGCGTTCTTCCTGTCGGAGACGCCGCTCACCGTCGAGAAGGGGCGCTCGGCGCTGATCAGCATGCTGAGCGGCGACGTGAAGGCCAGCCCTGTCTACTACTTCGATCCGATTTCGGCGCGCGGCTCGGACAAGTTCGCCTTCCGCGCGGCGCTGCTCGAAAATCCGTCTCCGCACACGCTCGACGCCGGCCCTTTCACCGTCTACGCCGACGGCCAGTTCCTGGGCGAGGGCATGAGTGATCCGATCCCGGCACGCAGCCGCGCCTTCATCCCCTTCGCGCTCGACCGCACGCTGCTGGTGGACAGCGAGCTCGGGTCGCGCCAGGAGCTCGAGCGTCTCGTCACCATCCAACGCGGCATGGTGACCGCCGAAGCGCGCAGCGTGCGCTCGACCAAGCTCACGCTCGTGAACCGCGGCACGCAGCCCGCCCTCACCTACGTGCGCCATCAACCGGCGCCGGGTCACACCCTGACGGCACCCACGCTTGGTTTCGAAAAGCTGCGCGGTGCCTACCTGTTCCCGGTCACGGTACCAGCCGGAGGCTCGGTGGCGCTGACCATCGAAGAGTCGACCCCGATCCAAAAGACGGTCGACGTGCGCTCGCCAGGCGGGGTGGCCGAGCTGGGCCTGTACCTGAAGACGGCCAAGAACCTGCCCGACGACCTGAAGCAGAAGCTGGCTCAGGTGCTGCAGATGCACCGCGAGCTGGTGGAGCTGGACGAACGGCTGTCCACGATCGCCTCCCAGGTGGAGATGTACCGCGCGCGCGTCGACGAGCTGAACGCGCAGCTGGTCACGCTACGCAAAGTGCCGCAAGCCGCAGAGCTCTCGCGCAACCTGGCCAAAAAGATGGGCGAAATCTCCGACCAATTGCAGAAAGCCACGCTGCACGCCGCGGGCATAGAAGGCGAGCGCCTCACGCGCCGCGTGGCGCTGGAGGACCGCCTGGCCGAGCTCACTCTGGAAACCCGCCGTGACCAGGCCCTCGCCGAACGCTGAGCTCGTAGCGCCAAGCGCTCAAGGGTTATCGCTGCGCGCGTTGGCAGCTCATGAGGGCGCTCCGGCTGTGACCATGGGGCTCGGCCATGTAGTAGGGGGTGACGACCATGCTGCCGCCGCCGGCTGCGCTGGGAAGCGCGGCGATCACGGGCCGTTGATC
>DATDEV010000541.1:0-3034 GCA_036522995.1 Polyangiaceae bacterium | reverse complement strand
CTCGCAGCTGATCGACACCATCACCATCAATTTCGTGGCCTGGAGCGGCGTGATGGCGACGACCGACATCGCCAAGGTCATCTATTCGGCCTACGGCCTCAAACTGCTGATCGCGCTCGGACTCACCCCGCTCGTCTATCTCTGTCACGCGCTCGTCGAACGTGGGCTTGGCATTCAGCCTCACGTGATCGGGGTGGACGCAGCTGACGACGTGATCGCGACCGCGGCGCGCCAGCCATAGCGCCTGCAAACGCTACGCCTGATCACGCGCCTGCTGCGGGGCGGATTTCTGGCCTGAGGTTACGGTTTGCAGGCTGCTTGACACGCTTCGAAGGCCTTCTTGCACAGCTCGAGGTTGGCGAAGCCCGGCACGCCCGCATCCACGGGCGCCGACAGGCAGCCCTGCATGGCGCCCTGACAACGTGACAGACAGGCGGCCGAGGGCGCCGTGACTCCGGGCAGCGCGGACGGCACCGGTGCGGGTGCGGCCGCCGATCCCGCTAGCGACCCCGCACTGCCGGTAGCTGCCGCCAACCCGCCACTGCCGCCCGCGCCGCGCGCCTGCCCGCTCTCGATCCCTTCGCCGCTCGGACGCTGCCTGGCGGGCGCTTCGTCATCGGCTGCGGGCTTCTTCCTGGCGGCGCTCGGCTCGTCACGCGTCGCGCGTGGCAGGGGGCTCGACGCAGCCACGCTAGCGGGCGGCTCAGGCGTCGGCAATGGGCGGGTGTCCTGCTCCGCCGTTCCGTGTTCCCGACAGGCTGGCCCGACGCAAACGGCACAAAAAAGCAGGACCTTGGCGCGCGTGCGGCTCCGCATGTCCGGACAAAGTCTCAGCTTCGGACGCGAGTCAAGCGCGACTGGCCGGTCTCGGGTACGCTCTCGAGCGTGCTGCTTTCCCGCCCCGACGTGCCGCGACCTTCAGCCTCGGCTCGCGATAAGGCCAAATCGCTCCTCGACCAGCGCCTCGGCCCCTCCAAGGTGCTCACCGGCGCGGATGCGTGCGAACGCTTCACGCGCGACGAATCCGAAGCCGAAGGCGAGACGCCGGACGCGGTCGTGCTGGCAACCTCGAGCGAGGACATCCTGGCCGCGCTAGCGGTCGCGCGCGAGGCCGGTGTGCCAATCACGCCGCGCGCCGGCGGCACCGGGCGCACGGGTGGGGCCGTGCCGGTGGCTGGCGGCATCGTGCTCGCCACGAGCGGCATGCAAAGCATCGTCGAGATCGATCGCAAGGAGGGCATCGCCGTCGTCGAGCCGGGCGTGGTGCTGGCGGACTTGCACGCGGCCGTGGAGGCCGAGGGCTGGTTCTATCCGCCGGACCCCAACTCCCTCAAATCCTGCGCGCTCGGCGGCAACTTGGCCGAAAACGCCGGCGGGCCGCGCGCCTTCAAGTACGGCGTCACTCGCGACTACGTGCTCGGAGTCGAGGCGCTGCTGATCGGTGGCCAGCGCATCCAGGCCGGTCGCCGCACCATCAAGGGTGTCACTGGCTACGACATCACGGGCCTGCTGGTCGGCAGCGAAGGCACGCTGGCCGTGTTCGGGCAAGCGACGCTGCAGCTCATCCCCAAGCCGGCCAGCGTGATGACGCTGCTCACGCTGTTCAGCGACGTGACGCAAGCCGGGCAAGCGGTGCAGGCCATCATCTCGGCGGGCATCTCGCCGCGCTGCATCGAGCTGCTCGACGCTTCCACGCTCGAGGCGATGCGTCTGGCGGGCAACTCCATCGATGCGGCCGCCGGCGCGATGCTGCTGATGGAGGTCGACGGCGACGACGGGGCTGTCGAAAGGCAAGCCCAGCGCATCTCGGACGTGTGCGACGACGTCAAAGCGCTCCAGGTGCTGGTGGCGCAAGACTCCGCTCAACGCGAACGGCTCTGGTCCGCACGGCGCGAGATGAGCCACGCCGTGCGCAAGCTGACCAAGAAGAAGCTGAGCGAAGACGTGGTCGTGCCGCGCCAGCAGATCGGCGCGCTGCTCGACTTCGTGCGCGAGGTGGGCGAGCGCACCGGCATTCGCACCCTCACCTACGGTCACGCGGGCGACGGCAACCTGCACGTGAATTTTCTCTGGAACGAGGACCACGAGCTGCCGGCGGTGGAGCGAGCCATCCTGGCCCTGTTCGAGCGCGTGGTGACGCTGCGCGGCACGCTCAGCGGCGAGCACGGCATCGGTGTGCTCAAAGCGCCCTACCTGGCGCTCGAGCAGTCAGCCGAGCTCATCGATTTGCAAAAGGACCTCAAGCGCGTGTTCGATCCCGCAGGTCTGCTGAATCCCGGAAAAATCTTCCCCCCGACCTCTCACCGCGCCTGCTGAAGTGAGGTGGTCAGGCGCGCGCGCCTGACTCCCGCCGCGGATTCCGGTAACCTAGGCCGATGCGTGGCAATCGCCGCCTGACCTTCCTGGGTCCGGGCAGCCCTCTGTCGTTTCCCGATCCGCGTGAGTCGGACGACGAAGGTTTGCTCGCAGTCGGCGGGGATCTCTCCCCGGCGCGCTTGCTGTTTGCCTACGAATCGGGCGTCTTCCCCTGGTACAGCGCCGGCGTACCGCCGCTGTGGTGGAGTCCCAACCCGCGCGCGCTGATGGACCGCGAGCGCCTGCATGTGTCGCGCAAGCTGCGCCGCACGCTGCGCAGCGGTCGCTTCGAGGTCAGTTTCGACCGCGCCTTCGGCGCCGTGATCGAGGCCTGTGGTGCCAATCGCGAAGGAGGCACCTGGATCCTGCCCGAGATGGTGGTCGCTTACACGCAGCTCCACCATCTGGGTCACGCGCACAGCGTGGAGGTGTGGCAGGGCGATCAGCTGGCGGGCGGCCTGTACGGCGTGCGGCGCGGCGCGCTATTCGCCGCCGAGAGCATGTTCCACGCCGTCACCGATGCCTCCAAAGTGGCGCTGGTGGTGGCCATCGACAGCATGTTCCGCGCCGGCATTCAGGTCTTCGACGTGCAGTTCGTGACCGAGCACCTGCTCTCGCTCGGCGCCTACGAAGTCTCGCGCGACGACTACCTCGAGCACGTGCACCGCTACGCTCAGCG
>DATDEV010000540.1:0-11172 GCA_036522995.1 Polyangiaceae bacterium | reverse complement strand
TTCGCGATCGCAGCGCACACGGCCAGCTGGGTGGCGGCAGTGCTGATGCGCCGCGGCAGCGTCGAGCGGCCGCGGCTGGGCGTGGCGGCGCGCGGCATCGAGCTCTCACTCGTCGAGGCAGCGCGGGCTGAGCAGGCGCGCGCCGTCGATGACTTGAAGCGCGCGCTGGTGCTGGGCGAGGGGCAGACGGTCGCGCTCGAGTTGCAAGGCGCCGGCGGCAGCCGCTCGCTCGAGGTGTGGCCCGACCCGGCGCGGCCCCGCGCTGCTTGAAGCCGTGGTAAAGCTCGGCGCGGATGAAGCTGGTCCACGCCGCCGATCTCCACCTGGATAGCGCTCTGCACGGTCTGTCGCGCTACGAGTCAGCGCCGGCCGACGAGATCCGCGGCGCCACCCGGCGCGCCTTCGGTAACTTGGTGAGCTTGTGTTTGGACGAGAAGGTTGCGCTGCTGGTGATCTCCGGCGATCTCTTCGACGGTGATTGGCGCGACGTCTCGACCGGGCTGTTCTTCGCCAACGGTTTGAGCAAGCTGTGCCAGGCCGGCGTGCGCGTGGTGTGGATCCGCGGCAACCACGACGCCGTCAGCCAGATTCGGCGCAGCGTGCGCCTGCCCGAGGCCGTGGTCGAGCTGTCGGCCGCTCGAGCCGAGACGCGCGTGTTCGACGAGCTGGGCGTGGCCGTGCACGGGCAAAGCTTTGCTCGGCGCGACGTCACCGAGGACCTGGCTGCCGGCTACCCGGAGCGCGTCGCGGGGGCGTTGAACGTGGGGCTATTGCACACGGCGCTGGAGGGGCGCACCGGGCACGATCGCTACGCGCCGTGTCGCGTCGAGACGCTGGTCGCGCGCGGCTACGAGTACTGGGCGCTGGGCCACGTGCACCAGCGCGAGGTCGTGCACCGCGAGCCTTATCTGGTTTTTCCAGGCAATTTGCAGGGTAGGCACGCGCGGGAGCTGGGCGAAAAGGGCGCCACGCTGGTGACCTTCGAAGGCGATCGCATCACCTCCGTCGAGCCGCGTGCGCTCGACGTGGTGCGCTGGGCCGAGCTGGAGCTGGTGGTCGGCGAGGCGCAACACACCGACGACGTGCTGGCCGCGGCCCAGCTCGCGCTGGGTCGCGAGCTGGAAGCGGCGCAGGGGCGCTTGCTCGCGTTTCGGGTGCTGCTCACCGGCCAGACCCGGCTCGATGCGCAGCTCCGCGCGCAGCGCGACCGGCTCAACGAGGAGCTGTGTAGCGTGTCGTACTCGGCGGGCGGGGCCGGTGCGTGGCTCGAGAAGCTGGTGGTGCGGACGTCACCGCTCGAGCGAGCGCCGGTGCTGGGCGACGACGCGCTGGCCGAAATCGATCGAGCCTTGGCCGAGCTGCTGCAGGGCGAGGCGCGCGCAGGCGTGGCCGAGGAGCTGAGCGAGCTGGCCAAAAAGCTGCCGAGCGAGGTGCTGGAGCTGGTGCCCGAGCTGCGCGAGCTCTCGCCGCAGCTGGCCAGCGATTTGGGCAGCGACGTGCGCAGCATGCTGCGCGAGCGGCTCACCAGCGGCGAGGGGGCAGCGTGAGATTCCGTCGGCTGGGGCTCGACGCCTACGGGCCGTTCAGCGGCCACGCCCTGGATTTCTCGCGCCTGCGTGGCAATGGGCTGCACCTGATCTACGGCCCGAACGAGGCCGGTAAGAGCAGCGCGCTGCGCGGCATTCGCGATCTGTTGTTCGGTATTCCACAGGTCACGCCGGACGCCCACCTGCACCCGGGGCCCGCGCTGCGGCTGTCGGGAGTGCTGGAGCGCGATGGCGAGCAGCTGGCCTTCGTCCGGCGCAAGAAGCGCAAGGACTCGCTGGCAACCCCGGACGATAAGCCGCTCGAGGAAGCGCGGCTGGCGCGCTTCCTCAACGGGCTCGACGCAGCCAGCTTCGATCGTCTCTTCGGGCTCGATCACGAACGCTTGCAGCGCGGCGGCGACGAGATGCTTTCAGGGCAGGGGGACGTGGGAGAGGCGCTGTTCGATGCAGGGGCGTCCGGGCGCTCGGTGCATCGCGTGAAGCTGCAGCTGGTCGAAGAGGCCGAAGCGCTGTTCAAGGATCGCGCACAGAAGCCGGAGCTCAACCGACTGCTCACGCTGTACGCGGACCAGAAACGCCGCGCCAAGGACGCCCAGCACCCGCCAGAAAAATACGAAGAGCAGCAGGAGAGCGTGAGCAAGACGCGGCGCGAGCTGGAGAGCTGCCGCGCCGAGCTATCCGGTCTGCGCGCCGAAAAAGAGCATGTTTTGCGCTTGCGGAACGTGCTCTCGAGCGTCGTCGCGCGCGATCGCCTGTCCGCCGAAAGGAGCGCGCTCGGGGTGGTGCCCAGCTTGCGTCGCGACACGGGCGAGCGCCGCGAACAGCTGGGCGCGGGCTTGGCCGAAGCCGAACGGGATGCCGCGCGCCTCGAGCGACAGCTGGCCGAGCACGCCGGGCGCCTGGAGCGCTTGCCGGCGCCCAGTCGCTTGCTCGAGCTCTTGCCGGACACGGTGCGGGCGCTGAGCACGCGCATCGGTCGTGCCGAAAAGGACATCCTGGATCTGCCGAAGCGACAGACCGAGGCTCGTGCATTGCAGGGCGCGATCGAGCGGGAGTTGCCACGGCTGGGGCTCGGTCAAGACCTGCAGAGCGTGACGGCTCGCAGCTTGCCGGTAGGTGAGCAGGCCCGTTTGCAAGAGCTGGGGCGCCGCCACCAGGGCATTCAGGTTCAGGTCGAAAGCGCGGAGCGCGAGCTGCCGGAGGCGCGCGCCAAGGTCGACGCCATCGCCGGCGCTCTCGAGCAGGCTCGCGCAGCACGTCGCATCGAGCGCGATGCTCTGCTCCCAGCCGAGCTGCTCGACCGCTACGACGCCGAGCTGGGGCGCAGCGAAGAGGCCGTCGAACAGCTGGAGCAGCGACTGCGTCAGGACGAGCGCGACCGCGCCGAGCTTCTCCAGCAGCTCGAACAGCTCAAGGGTCAGCGTGGCGTGCCGAGCGAGGCGCTGGTGGCGCAAGCCCGCAGCGATCGCGACGCGCGGCTGCGCGAAGCCCAAGAGCTGGCGGCGGATCCCAAGCGCAAGGCGCTCGAGCTGTGCCTGCCACTGGCCGCGCTGGCGCAAGCGCAGACCCACGCCGACGTGCTCGCCGATCGGCTCAGGTCGGAAGCTCAGCGCGTGGCGGATGCCGAGCTCATCGAGCAGCAGCTCGCCAAGCTAGAACGCGAGCACCAGCGCAGGGAAGAAGGGCTGCTGGCAGCGCGCGGCGTCCTGCAGGAGGTGAGCGGTCGCTGGCAACGCATCGCGGGCTCGCTTTCGCGCGTGGAGCTGATGCCGCGCGAGGCGGCACGACTCCTCGACGAGGAGCGTGAAGGTTGGCGCGAGGTGGCGCGTGCCGAGCAAGAGCTGGCGCGCGCGCGCGCAGCGCAGACAGCCGCCGAAGCGCGTGCCGAGCGTGCTCGCCGAGCGCTCGAGGATTGGCAGCGGGAGTGGGACGACGCTTCCGCGCCGCTCGGGCTCGGAGCCGGCGCCCGGCCGGAGCAGGTGCTGGCCTTGCTGAGCGCGCTGTCCGAGCTGGCCCTGCAGCGGCAAAAGCTCGAGGATTTGCAGAGCCGCGTCAGCGGCATCCAGCGCGATATCGATCAATTCGCAGCGCTGGTAGCGGAGCAGACGGAGGCCTTCGCCCCCGAGCTGTCGAGCTTGTCGCCGCCGGAGGCCGCGCTGCGGCTGGTGGATCTGCATCGCAAGGCCAGTGACGTGGCCGCCGAGCGAGCCGGCATCGAGGCCGAGCTCGGGCGCGTGCAGGCCGAGCTCGGCGAGGCGCGAGCGCGCGCGGCGGCCGATCGCGTCGCGCTCACCAGCCTGTGCCAGGAAGCGGGCGTCGCCGACGCTGGAGCGCTGCTCGAGCTGGAGCAGCGGGTCGAACGAGCGCGCGCCCTCGACGCCGAGCTAGGGCGGCTCGATGCGCATTTGGCCGAGGTGTGCGAGGGCGAGCAGGTGGGTGCGCTGGTCGCCGAGGCGCGCCAGAGCGACAAGGCCGTGGTGGCGGCGCGCCTAGCCGAGCTAGACGATCTGATTGAGCAGCGCGAGGACGGGAGGAAGGAGCTCGAGGAGCTGCTGACGCGCCTGAACATGGGCCTCGAGGCTTATGTCGGTCGCGAGGGCGCCGATGCCGCGCAAGAGCTCTCGGCCACCGTCGCGCGACTGGCGGAGCTCGCCTCCACCTGGACGCGCCGGCGGCTGGCGGCCGTGGTGCTCGAGCGCGTCGTGGAGGCCTACCGCGGTCGGCACCACGGCCCGGTCTTGACCCGCGCCAGCGAGCTGTTCGGGCGCCTCACCTTGGGCCGTTTTGCCCGGCTGCAGGTCGGGCTGGAGGAGGCGCGTCTCGAATGCGTCGAGGCCGGCAGCGGCAAGGGCCTGGAGCTCGAGGAGCTCTCTCGCGGAACTCGCTTTCAGCTCTACTTGGCGCTCAAGCTCGCCAGCCTGGAGCAATACCTGCTCACCGCGCCGCCTCTGCCATTGGTGCTCGACGACGTGCTGGTGGAATGGGACGACGCGCGCGCTCGCGTCGCGCTGCAGGTGCTCGCGGAGCTCTCCGAGCGCACCCAGGTCCTGCTCTTCACCCACCTGGCGCGCGACGTGGCCGCCGCCGAGGAGCTACAGGATGGTCGCATCTTTACCCACCATCTCGCGCCGCGCGCGCTCGGCGCCGACTCGGAGCTGGCGGGCGCCGTTCGCTTGATCTGAAGGGCGGCAGCCGGCGCGAAATAACGGCCTAACGAGGAACTTCGCTAAGCGCAGTCTGCTCGAGGTCGGGGCTTTCCGGGCCAAAATGCCTTAACCTTCGCTCATGACCTCCTCGGGCAGAGTCTTAGGGTCGGTGGTCGCCGCGTGCGCTGCGATCGCAGGACTACTTTCGCCCGTCCTGCCGGTCGCAGCGGCCGCTCCTGCGAAGAACCATGCGGGTGACGCGAAGGCCAGCGCCGAGATCACCTTCGTTGGCTACCAAGCGCAGCCGAGCGGCGGTGGGCTCCTGTTCGTCGAGCTGACCGAGTCGGTCACGGTGGAGGAGCACCGTTCGGGCCAGCGCCTCGAGTACCGGCTGATCGGAGCGCAGGTCCCGCTCCGCAACAACACCAATCCGCTGCTGCTGCGCGACTTCGGCTCGAGCGCCACCAGCGCTCAGCTGGTCCGTGACAAGGCCCAGCGCGGCAAGCCGCCGTCGGTGCGCCTGGTCGTCAACCTGAGGAGCGAGATCAAGCCCACGCATCGCATGGTGCAGCGCAGTAAGGGCGCCGCGCTCGAAATCCAGCTGCCCGCAGCTTCGGCAGCTCCGTCCGCGCCCGCGCCGACCAAGTGAGCGCCCTAACCAGTTGCCGGCGTGAGCTTGCCGAGCCCTTCGACCTCGACGCCCTCCACGATCGACACCGCCAGGAGCAGCTCGCCGCCCGGCAGTGCGCTGTAGGCGTGGCTCGTGCCCGCCGGCATTTCGTGCCAATCGCCCGCTAGATAGAGCTTGCCCGAGGCAGCGTCGCGGTAGCCCCCCCTCAGCACCAGCGTGCGCTCGAAGCCCAGGTGACGGTGCAGCGGGAAAGGGGCGCCTGCCTCCAAGCGCACCAAGCCGTTATCGGCGAGGGCCACGCGGGGCCCTCCTGCCAAGTGCAGGAGCCTGACGCCAGGCACCTGCGAGCTGGCCCAAGCGCTCGCATCCTCCGCACGTTCGAACAGCGTTGCCAGCTCGGCGTCGCCCAGATCGAACAAGTCCGCCAGGGCGCCGTACAGCGGTGCCAGGCGTCCCCGCGGGCTGGCGACGCTCGCCAGCAGGCGCGCGCGCAAGGCCGAGCTCGGAGCACGCGCCGGCTGCTCGAGCTGCGCCAGGGCCTCGAGCAGCGCGGCGTCGAAGCGCTCGCTGTCGCTCATCGTAGTTTGGCCTCCGCGTCGGAGAGCGCGCCGCGCAGCGCCGCCAGTGCAGCAGCCACGCGCGATTTGACGGTACCGAGCGGCACGCCGACCTGCTGGGCGATCTCGCTGGACGATAGGCCCTCGAAGTAGCCGAGCAGGAGCACTTCGCGCTGGTCCGCCGGTAGGGCCAAAAGCACGCGGCGCAGCCGGGCCTGGTCGGGGGCCGCCGCGCCCTCGGCGCTGCCGTCGGCCAGCTGCGCCAGCCAGCTGTCGTCCAGAGCGCTGGCCTGTTTGGACACGCGGGCCGACTTTTTCAAGTCGAGCGAGCGACTGCGCGTGCGCAGCAGCAGCCACGATTTCACGCTGCCGCGGGTCCGATCGTAGTCGGCAGCATGGCGCCAGGCCTCCAGGAATACGTCGTGAATCACGTCCTCGGCTTCCGCGCCTCGCCCCACGATGCGCTGCGCCAAGGCTAGCATTCCCCCGGCGTGGCGATCGTAGAGCTGGGCGAGCCCCTCGCGATCGCCGCGCGCCATGGCGTGGACGAGCGCGACGTCCTCCAGGGCGGTATCGGCGGGCGGGAAAGTCAACCGCGGAGCACGCTACCAAGGCATCTCGTGTTTCGCCAGCCTCGCCCCTTTGCTACAGCACCAGTGGCCTTGTCCCCGAGCCCGCCCAAGCCGAACCTACCCGATGAGCTCGAGCTCGAGCTCGGTGTCGACGACGCCACGGATCCCGCCGCCCTGCGCGAACGGGTGGGGAAAAAGCTCGGCGTTGCGCCCAGCTCCTTACCCGAACCGGTCATTTTGCGACGCTCGATCGACGCGCGCCGGGGCAGCGTCCGTTTTCACCTGATCGTCGGCTTGGGCGGCGTCACCAGTGAGGCGCTCGGCGGGCCGCCGCCGCGTGAGGCGCGCGGGGGTGGGTTGCCGGTGGTGGTCGTGGGTGACGGACCTGCGGGCCTGTTCTGCGCTTACGAGCTGGCGCGTCACGCGCTACCGGTCGTGGTGCTCGATCGCGGAAAACAGGTGCAGCCGCGTCGCCACGATTTGAAGGCACTGCATCAACGGGGCGAAGTCGATTGCGACAGCAACTACTGCTTCGGCGAGGGCGGCGCCGGCACGTACAGCGATGGCAAGCTCTACACGCGGGCGCACAAGCGCGGCAGCGTGCGCGACGTGATCGAGCTCTTGGCCGTGCACGGCGCGCCCGAGGCCATCCTGGTCGAAGCCAGGCCGCACATCGGCTCCAATCGGCTGCCGAAGGTGGTCACGGCGCTGCGCGAGAAGCTGGCCGGCGTGGGCGTCGACTTCCAGTTCGGGGCGCGCGTGGTGGGACTGCTCACCGCGCCGGGCCGCGTCAGCGGCGTGCGCCTGGCGGATGGCCGCGAAATCACTGCGCGCGCGGTGGTGCTCGCGACGGGTCATTCGGCGCGTGACATCTTCGTGATGCTCGCCGCCGCCGGCGTGACGCTCGAAGCCAAAGCCTTCGCGCTGGGCGTGCGCATCGAGCACCCGCAACCGCTCATCAACCGTATTCAGTACGGCCGCTTCGCGGCTCACCCCAAGCTGCCCAGCGCCTCGTACCGCGTCGCCGAAACAATCGAGGGTCGCGGTGTGTTTTCCTTCTGCATGTGCCCGGGCGGTTTCGTGGTGCCGGCATCGACCGAGCCCGGTGAGCTCGTGGTCAATGGCATGAGCCTGTCGCGCCGCGACTCGCCGTTCGCCAACTCGGGGCTGGTGATCGGCATCGAGCCGGCCGACGTCGAGCGCGCCGGCTTTCACGGGCCGCTCGGCGGGGTCGAGCTGCAGCGACGCATCGAGCAGGCGGCGTTCGCTGCCAGCAGCGGGGCACTGTCGGCGCCGGCCACGCGCGTCACCGATTTCCTGGCGCGCCGCGGGTCCAGCACCGTCCCGGAGACCAGCTACATTCCGGGCCTGACCGCCACGGACGTGGGGCCAGTGCTGGACGCGGCCGGCCTGAGGCTTGCCGACCGGCTGCGCGGCGGGCTGGCCGCGTTCGATCGCAAGCTGCACGGCTACGGCAGTGAGGAGGCGGTTCTGATCGGTGTGGAATCTCGCACCAGCTCACCTGTCAGGGTCCCGCGCGACCCGGATTCGCTGCAGGCCCCGGGCTTTGCCGGTTTGTATCCAACCGGTGAAGGGGCAGGATATGCCGGAGGCATCGTGAGCGCCGCCCTGGACGGCCAGCGCGTGGCCCGCGCCATCGCCGGGACACAATCCAACCAGGAATAGGATGCTGCTGGGGCCCAGCTGACCATTCGTTGGGGCTGGGGCCCCGACGAACCCGAGACAGCGCCCCAACGAACCACGAGACCGAGCCCTTGTACTGGGCCTCAGGCGTTCGCACTGTGCCTCTCCCGAGGCTTGAACTAGATCACAGGCCGGCGTACGTAGTCGTGGTGGATAGCTACAGGCCTGATTCGGATCGGGATCCCCAGGAGACTCAGGAGTGGGTCGAGTCGCTCGACTCGGTCATCGAGGCCGAAGGCCGCGAGCGCGCTCAATTCCTGATCAACCGCGTCGTCGATGTCGCGCGCCAGCGCGGCCTCGAGCCGGTGCTGCCGCTCAGCACCGACTACGTCAACACCATCCGGCCGGAAGAAGAGCCCGAGTTCCCCGGCGACGCCGAGATGGAGGAGCGCATCCGCCGCATCATCCGCTGGAACGCCGCGGTGATGGTGCACAAGACCAACAAGCAGTTCGACGGCTTGGGCGGTCACATCTCGAGCTACGCCTCCAGCGCCACGCTGTACGAGGTCGGCTTCAATCACTTCTTCCGCGGCAAGGACGCGGGCGACGCCGGCGATCAGATTTACTACCAGGGTCACGCCGCGCCCGGCATGTACTCGCGCTCCTTCCTCGAAGGGCGCCTGAGCCTGGAGCAGATGGATCGCTTTCGTCGCGAGACGGAACGCGGCAAGGGACTGTCGTCGTACCCGCACCCGCGCTTGATGCCGGACTACTGGGAGTTTCCCACCGTCAGCATGGGCCTGGGGCCGATCGGCTCGATCTATCAGGCGCGCTACAATCGCTACATCCACCACCGCGGCATCGCCGACACCTCCAAATCGAAGGTGTGGTGCTTCATCGGCGATGGCGAGTCCGACGAGCCGGAGACGCTCGGCGCGCTCAGCATCGCCTCGCGTGACCAGCTCGATAACCTGGTGTTCGTGCTCAACTGTAACCTGCAGCGCCTCGACGGTCCGGTGCGGGGCAACGGCAAGATCTTGCAAGATCTCGAGGGCTGCTTCCGCGGCGCCGGCTGGAACGTGATTAAGGTGGTGTGGGCCGAAAATTGGGACCCGCTCTTCGCCAAGGACGTCGAGGGCGTGCTGCGCCGTCACCTCAACAACGTGGTCGACGGTCAGTGGCAGCGCCTGACCACCGCCACCGGCGACGTCGTGCGCGAACAGTTCTTCGCGCTCGACCCGCGCATGCTCGAGCTGGTCAAGGACATGACCAACGAGGAGGTCGCGCGCCTGCAGCGCGGTGGTCACTCCAGCCGTAAGGTGTTCGCCGCCTACCAGCGCGCCGTCAACAACAACGACGGTCGCCCGACCGTGGTTTTGGCCCACACCGTCAAGGGCTGGATGCTGGGCGAGGGCTTCGAGGGCAGCAACGTCACCCATCAGAAGAAGAAGATGGACCAGAACGAGCTCAAGGCGTTCCGGGACGTCCTCCAGCTCCCGGTGACCGACGAGCAGCTCGAGCAGCTGCCGCCGTTCTATCACCCGGGTATGAAGAGCCCGGAGGTCGAGTACGTGCTCGAGCGCCGGCGCGCGCTCGGCGGCTTTTTGCCCAAGCGCCGCACGCAGGTCGACAACAGGCTCGACATCCCGGGCAGCGAGGTGTTCGAGGAGTTCTTCAAGGGTATGGCCAAGGGCGAGGCGTCGACCACGATGGTCTTCTCGCGCATGCTGGCCAAGCTGCTGCGCGACAAGAAGATCGGCAAGCGCATCGTGCCGATCGTGCCCGACGAAGCGCGCACCTTCGGCATGGACGCGCTGTTCAGTCAGGTCGGCATCTATTCGCCCAAGGGGCAGCTCTACACGCCGATCGACAAGGGCAAGCTGCTCTACTACCGCGAAGCGCAGGACGGTCAGGTGCTCGAGGAAGGCATCACCGAAGCCGGCTCGATGGCGTCGTTCATCGCCGCTGCCACGTCAGGGGCTACCCACGGCCAGCCGATGATCCCGTTTTACATCTTCTATTCGATGTTCGGGTTCCAGCGCACCGGCGACCAGTTCTGGGCTGCCGGCGACCAGATGGCGCGCGGCTTCATCCTCGGCGGCACCGCCGGCCGCACCACGCTGAACGGCGAGGGCCTGCAGCACGAAGACGGCCACAGCCACCACATCGCCATGACGGTGCCGAACTGCGTAGCTTACGACGTCGCGTTCGCGTTCGAGCTGGCCGCCATCATCGAAGATGGCCTGCACCGGATGTACGAAAAAGACGAGCCGATCTACTACTACATCACGCTGCAGAACGAGGACTATGCGATGCCGCCCATGCCGGAAGGGCAGAAGGACGGCATCCTCAAGGGCATCTACAAGTTCCGCCCGGCCGCGCAAAAGCTGGGTAAGCACGTGCAGCTGTTCGGCTCGAGCTCGATCATGCAGCAGGTGATGAAGGCGCAAGAGATGCTGGTCGAGTACGGCGTTTCGTCCGACATCTGGGGCGTCACCAGCTATCAGCTGCTGCGTAACGACGCGATCTCCTGCGAGCGCCACGCGCGCCTGAATCCCGAAGCCGAGCGCCGCGTGCCGTACATCGAGCAGGTTCTCAAGGGCGTCGAAGGTCCCTTCATCGCCGCCAGCGACTACATCAAGCACACGCCCGACTCGATCGGCCGCTTCATCCCCGGCACCTTCGTGCCGCTCGGCACCGACGGCTTCGGCATGAGCGACACGCGCGAAGCGCTGCGGCGCCACTTCGAGGTCGACGCCGAGAACGTCGTGCTCGGCGCGCTGCACGGCTTGCGCCTCGACGGCAAAATCACGCCTGCCGAAGTCTCCGCCGCCATCAAAAAGCTCGGCATCGATCCCGAGAAGCTCGAGCCGATGAAGCTCTGAGCGGGCAGGGGCTGCCACCCCGCAGCCCCCTCGCAGAAACTTCCGTAGCGTCACCCGGTCGCGCCGTACGCATGCCCCGGGCTGCTGCCAGCCTGATCTCTCCTCGCGAGCACCTGCAAGATTTACAGGGAGGTCGGGAGATCGGGAGTCGTGCGAAGGCGAGCGGGGGCCCCCAGCCGAAGCGGCGCTC
>DATDEV010000539.1:0-2071 GCA_036522995.1 Polyangiaceae bacterium | reverse complement strand
GGGGTCAAGGACGAAGCCGCGGAGCTTGCGGAGCGGGCGGCGCTTCCGCGTTGAGAAGGTGACGACGCCGGCAGGGTCGAAGAACAAGCTTGTCGTCGACGCTGGCGAGGCTGACCTCGTGCGCGAGGTATTTGAGCAGTATCTCTCGGGCAGCGGCGCCAAGGCGACGGCGATCGGCCTGAACCGAAGAGGGCTTCTCTCGAAGCTTGCGGCGAAGCTACTTTTCGGCACTGCAGCACTGGCGGCGGCCGGCATCATAGCACGCGGCAGGGCGCCCTGATATGAGTCCGCCATGCAGTACAAGGCTCTCGGGCGCACCGGTTTCGAGGTTTCCAGCATCAGCTTCGGCGCCTGGGCAATCGGCGGAACGTGGGGGGCGGTCGACGACGCCGAGTCGATGCGGACGCTGCATCGCGCGCTCGAGCTGGGCATCAATTTCTTCGATACTGCCGACGTTTACGGGGACGGACACAGCGAACGGCTCTTGGCGCAGCTGCGTCGCGAGCGGCGCGAGCCGTTTTGGGTCGCGACCAAGATCGGCCGGCGATCGAGCCCGCATACCGCCCAGAGCTACACGCGCGAGAACCTGACCGCCTACGTCGAACGCTGCCTTCAGAATCTCGCAGTCTCGGCGCTGGATTTACTGCAGATCCACTGCCCGCCGACCGATGTCTTCTACATGCCCGAGGTCTTCGGTGTGTTCGACGATTTGGTGAAGGCCGGCAAGGTGCGCTTCTACGGCGCTAGCGTGGAGCGCGTGGAAGAGGGTCTCAAGGCCATCGAGTACCCGCAGCTGCAATCGCTGCAGGTGGTGTTCAACATCCTGCGCCAGCGACCGGCGGAGCTGCTGTTTCCGCGGGCGCTCGAGCGTGGCGTGGGCATCTTGACGCGGTTGCCGTTGTCGTCGGGCATGCTCACCGGCAAGCTCACGGCGACGACCCAGTTCGACGCCGACGATCATCGCAGCTTCAATCGGACCGGCGCCGCGTTCAGCCGTGGTGAGACGTTCTCGGGCTTCGACTACGATAAGAGCCTGGCCGTCGTCGAAAAGCTGCGAGCGCTCCTGCCGCCCGGCATGACCCTGCCGGAGCTCGCGCTGCGCTTTATCGCTTCATTTCCGGCGGTAACCTGCTCGATACCGGGCGCCCGCCGGCCCGAGCAAGTGGAGCAAAATATCGAGGCCGGTCAGCGCGGCGCGTTGGACGCCAAGCTCGTGCACGCGCTAGCAGCCGTTTACGCGTCGGACGTCAAGCCGTTCGTGCATCAGCTGTGGTAGCTCATTCGCAGCTGGCGGCGCTGGGTAATGCGCTCCTCGCAGCCGTCGCTGACGTCTGGCAAGCCCTCGGCCGAGCCGGCATCGTGCAGGGCTACACCCACGTTTGCCATAAGAAAGGCTGCGGCTACTCCGAGCCAGCTCCGGACGCTGTCCAGCGACGCTGCCCCGAGCACCCACCATTTGCTCTGGCCCCGGGCCCAGGTGCGACCGCTCCGCTTCACGACCTGCGCCACACGACGGCCAGCCTGCTCATGATGGCCGGCGCCAACCCCGCCGCCGTGCAGCGCATTCTCCGGCACCGTGACCCACGCATCACGATGGAGGTTTACGGACACCTGACGCCCGGCTACTTGTAGGCCGAGGTGGATCGGTTGCAGTTCGGTCTACCCATTCCGGACGCCGTAGCGGCTGACGAAGTTGCTGAGCAGAAGCGTGCTGCAAACGTTGAGACGGATCCGTTTGCTGCATCCTTGCTGCAGGACTCGCAAGACGCAGCTGTGGCGTCCTCCGTCGACCCCGACGATCTTCAATCAATCCCAGCAGTTCTATCAGTGCGCCCCAGTGGATTCGAACCACTGACCTACGGCTCCGGAGCAAGCAACGTTCGGTTAGTCCGCAGTAGCAAGCGTTCGCAAGGAGTTGAAAGTGTTCGGGTTGGGGCAGAGGGCCGAGTCCAAGCGTCGCAGTGCTTTGCAGGGATTAGCTCGCGGTTTGCTGCCCCGGTGCTGCAGACTCTGGTGCGTGTGGCGGCGTCGACGCGCGTCGCGCCGCGGTTGCTGAAGGTCGGTGAGGTGG
>DATDEV010000538.1:0-3158 GCA_036522995.1 Polyangiaceae bacterium | reverse complement strand
CGTCTTGTCGTCCGGGTGAGGAATCGGGCGCTTTCTCCAGAGCAATCGAGGGCTTGGGGGATAGTACTTTTAGCAGACCTCGCTGCTGGTTGGGGGGTATCTTCCCGCGGTGGAAGCGCTCTTCACGCTGGTTCGAGAGCTTGCTCGCCGCGCCACCGTGACTGATGTCGCGGCGTCCAAGTGGCTGGTCGAGCGCCACGGACTCGCTCCACTTGCGGCTCGCGCAGGAGCGCACGTCTTTCGAGACGGCCTAGCCCGCTCGGCGCTCGAGTGGGCGCGAATGGAGCGAGATGTCGAGCCGCTACTGGCAACGCTGGCAGCCGAGCGCATCCAGGTCTTGCCGCTCAAGGGCCTGTCGTACGCGCGGACGCTTTACGAGCATGTGGCAGATCGCCCCATGAACGACGTGGACTTGATGGTGCGGCCCGACGACGAGACGCGGGCTCAGCGCGTCCTGGCCGCGCTCGGCTTCCGGCTCGATGCCAAGCCGCTTTTGCACCATGCAACGACCTGGATACGCGACCGACAGGTCGTCGATCTGCACACCAATATCATCGGCCCCGGTCGGGCGCGCGTCGATCTCGACGCAGTCTGGACGCGCGCGACCCAGCACCTGGATGCGAACGATGCGCTCGTATTTCACCTCGTGCACCTTGCTCGGAACCGCCTGCGGACGCCGCTCGTGCACGTGATTGACGCGGCGAGGCTGATGGCTCGCGCCGATCTCGACATCGCCCTCGCACGCGCCAGAGCCTGGGGCGTCGCGAGCGGTGTCACGCTGGCTCACGGCTTTTGTAGCGAGATTCTCGCGGGCCACTCGACCAAGCCCGCCGGCTGGCTCGGTCCCTCGGGAGAAGACGTCGCGCTACTTCGTGAGCCACCGCTCGTGCGCAAACTGATCTTCGACCTGGCGACGGCGGGCTCGCCGCGCCAGCTCACCGCGCGCGTCGCGAGCTACGCGAACCGCTTCGCTCGCTCCTCACGCTAGGCGCTCACACTGCACTCGGCGAGGTAGCGGCGCACGGTCTCGCTCAGACCCAGCTCGAGCGCGTCGGCGATCAGCGCGTGGCCAATCGAGACCTCGTCGATCGGCCCCGCCTGGCGCAGGAACGGCGCCAGGTTGCTCAGATTGAGATCGTGGCCGGCGTTGACGCCCAGGCCGATGCGACGAGCCGCCTCCGCGGCCCTGCCGTACTGCGCCAGCGACTCGCGGCTGCGCTCGCTGAGCGCCGCGGCGGCGTAGGGCTCGGTGTAGAGCTCCACGCGATCCGCACCGAGCTCACGCGCGATGGGCATCATCTCGGCCACGGGATCCAGGAACAGGCTGACACGGCAGCCCATGCTCTTGAGATCGCGCACCGACTTGGCCAGCGCGGCGCGCGCGGCAGCGTCGAGCTCGACCAGATTCCAGCCATGGTTGCTGGTCAGCGCTTCACGCGCGTCAGGCACCAGCGTCGCTTGCTGCGGCCGTACGCGCTCGCAGTGCTCCAGCAGGCCGTGGAACGGATTGCCCTCGATGTTGTACTCGGCGGCCGGATAGGCTTCGAGCAGCCGCGCCACGTCGGTCACGTCGGCGGGCCTGATGTGACGCTGGTCCGGGCGCGGGTGCACGGTGATGCCGTGAGCCCCGGCGTCGAGCGCGATCCGCGAAAGGCCCACCACGCTGGGGAGCTCCAGGCTGCGCGTGTTGCGCAGCGTTGCCACCTTGTTCACGTTGACGGACAGCTTGGTCATGAGGCTCAGGCGCCAGTGTTTACCAGGCGTCGAAGCGTTGCACCATGATCGCCGTGAACAGCGCCGTCACCGCCGCCAGCGCCAAGGCGCCGGTCGCCAGCCGCTGCCTGCGCGCCGGAGAAAGGCGCAAGACCGCCATCACCGCCGCCCCCAGACCGAGCGCCGTCCCCAACATGGCGCCGTTGAGCATGGCGCCGATCTCCTCCAGCCCCTGACCGCCATGATGAAACAAGCGGGGGCCGATCAGCCCCCCGAAGCAGAAGCCGAGCACCACACCGCAGACCACGAAGCCCAGGGCGCAGAACGCCTCCAGCAGCACCACCGAAAGCCTGCGAGGGTCCATGAGGGGAATCCCAAAGCATAGCTCCTCCGGGCTCGCCACGCACTAACGCGCCTCGCCATAGGCCGCGCGCGACTCGGCCGCGGCGAAGATCAGCTCGCTCTTGAGCAGCTCCGCTATGGCGCGCACTCGCGGCACCGCTAGCGCCGACTTGGCGCAAACCAGGTGCAGCTCGCTCGTGCGGTGGGGCCCCAGGTCGAGGCCGAGTGGGACGAGCTCGCTATCGCGATTGAAACGGTGCCGCACCTTGTGCATGAACAGCGCACCCAGGCCAGCTTCGGCGGCGCGCCGCTTGACGATGAAGTCGTCGGCGGCAAAGCTCGGGCGAAAGCCCGGAATCAGCGCGGCCAGCTGGGGATTGGGTGGCAGGTCCTCGAACGGCGGAGCCCAAGCGATGAAGTCTATGTCTTTCGGGCTGGTCTTCTTTGGTAAGGCGGCCGCGTAGCTCTTGCTGACGAAGCCATCGTTGAGGTGCACGAAGGTGTGCACCAGCACCAGGTCGCGTGAAGTCGGCGGGCGCATGCGCAGCGCGATGTCCGCCTCGCGACGCGCCAGGTCGACGTACTCGATGCGCGACAGCACCTGCAGCCGAAGCTGGGGGTAGCGCTCGCGCGCCAGGGCCGCGAATGGCGCCACGAAGTCGAACGCGACACCGGGCGGGGCCGTGATGCGCACCATGCCGGTCGGAGTGGAGTCGGCACGCTCGGCAGCGCTCGAGAGCTCTCCGGCCCATTCCGCCATGCGCCGCGCCGGCTCCAGCCAGCGCTCGCCCTGGCTGGTCAGGCTCGCGCCGAAGGCGCTGCGGTCGAACAAGGGATAGCCAAGCTGCGCTTCGAGCTCGGCTAGCCGACGGCTGACCGTGGGCTGCCCGACTTTCAGATGCCTGGCGGCCTCGGTCAGGCTCTTGCGGTCGGCCACCGCCAGAAATAGCCGCACGTCCTCCCAGCTAATATCCATTTTCGGATGTTAACATCCAAACTTAGTCAGTACCCATCTGAATTTGGATTACCTAGGTTGAGCCCATGACCAAGCGCAACCTCTACCTCCTCTCCGGCACGTGCCTGCTGCTCAACGGGGCCCTCTT
>DATDEV010000537.1:0-14070 GCA_036522995.1 Polyangiaceae bacterium | reverse complement strand
CGCCCTGCTCGGTGATCTTGATCTTGCCCGAGAGCGTGTTCGGGGGCAGCGCGGCCAGGGCGCGATACACGGGTGAGCCGCCGCCGCGTCCGACGGTGCCGCCGCGTCCGTGGAACAGACTGAGCGAAACGCCGTGCTCGCGTGCGACCGCTGCCAGCAGCTCCTGCGAGCGGTACAGCTCCCACGACGCTGCCACCACGCCGACGTCCTTGGCCGAGTCGGAGTAGCCGAGCATGATTTCCTGGTGCATGCCGCGCGCCTTGAGCTGCCGCGCGTAGACCGGGTCGCTCACCAGCTCTCGCAGCACCTTGGGCGCGTTGGCCAGGTCGGCCTGCGTTTCGAACAGCGGGGCGACGTCCAGCCGCGAAAACGGCGGATCGCCGGCCAGATCGCACAGACCCACTTCGCGCGCCAGCAGCAGCACGCGCAGCAGATCTTCGGCCTTGCGGCACATGGAGATGATGTACGTGCTGGCCGCGCGCTCACCGAACTCGTCCTGCACCTGGCGCATGGTGCGGAACACGTCGACCACCTTGGTGGCCTCTTCGTTCAGCGCGGTGTGCGGGGAGAGCAGTGGACGCTTGCCCAAGAGCTCGCGCCGCAGGCCCTGCTCGTCGAGCTTGCCGACGTCGACGCTGCTCGAGATGGCATCGACGGTGCGCGTATGGGTCTCGGAGTCGTCGCGCAAGTCCAGGTAGTAGCCGGCGAAGCCGAGCGTCTCCACCTGCGCCACCAGTGGCGCGATCAAGCTGCGCACCGCGCGCTCGGCGCCGCCGGCCCGCACGGCATCCTCGATCAAACGCAGGTCGACGAGCAGATCTTCCGAGCTGGCGTAGGCGCCTTCCAATTTTTCGGGACGATTGGCGTCGCGCGCGGCGACCTCCTGCCGCGTGGCTTCGATGCGGCCGACGATGAAGGTGAGCTTGAGGCGCAGGCTTTCGTTGGCGTTGCGGCGCTTGTTTCGCTCCCAGGCGATGGGCAGCATGGGTTTGTCGCGCTCGAGCGAGTCGAGCAGAGCCTGCGGGGGCGCGGCGATGCCATCGGAGATCGACAGGCGGCTGATCAGGCCGCGCACCTTGCGTGCGTAGTGGCCCAGGATGGCGTGCGCGTTGCGACGCGCGGCCGCCAGCGTGATTTCGGGAGTGACGAACGGATTGCCGTCGCGATCGCCGGCGACCCAGCTACCGAGCGGCACCTTCAACGTCACGCCCAGCTCCTCGCCGAACACTTCGCGGAAGGCGTTGTTGGCCGACTCGCCGACTTCGGCGCTGGCGTCGAGCAAGCGATCCTCCAGGTACCAGATGACCTGGCTGACCTCGTCGAGCACGCTCGGGCGGTTGCGGCGCACCTCGTCGGTGAGCCAGAGCAGCTCGATCTCACCCTCTACGTGTTGCTCCAGGCGGCGCAATTCACCGGCGGAGGCGCGCTCGCGGCTGAGCAGGGCGTCGGCAACGCGCGCTTGCAGCTCGAGCAGCGTGCGGCGCGTGGCCTCGGTGGGGTGCGCGGTGAGCACAGGGCGCACTTCGAGGTCGCGGATGTAGTCGCGTACCTCGGCAGCGGTTTTGCCGCGTCGCTTGAGCTCCTCGAAGGCCCACGACGCACTGGCGGGTTGAGCTGCCGCCGGCGAAGTGCCTTCGGCGGTGGCGTAGCTCTGGCGGCGCCGCACGCGATGCACCTGCTCGGCGGTGTTGAGCAGAAAGAAGAACACCGTGAAGGCGCGCGCCACGGGCGCTGCGATCTCGAACGGCAGGGCGTCGACCTTGGCCAGCAGCTCTTGCAGCGAAGGCGCGGTGGGGTCGCCGCGCCGGCGCGCGCGACTGGCGACGCGCAGGTCCTCGACCGCACGAAACACGGCCTCTCCCTGGAGGCGCTGAATGACCCGCCCGAGCAGGCTAGCCAGCCATCGCATGTCGTCTTGAAGGGCGCGGTCCTCGGGGCGAGCTTCGGCAGGTTTCACGAGTTTGGTGTCGCATGGACTGCACCAGCTCAGCAAGGCCCGGACGGACGAGCACAGCGTTAAAGCTGGGCGCTCCTCGCCCTCTGACGACCGCCGGCCACCTCCCCGGAACCTGCGCGAAGCCTACCCGTTACAGTCCCGTTTGAGCGCTGCGCCCAACCCACCACCCCACAGTCACCGCGTTTGGGGCTGGGGCCCCAAACGCCGCGAGACAGCGGCCCCAAACGCCACGAGACAGCGGCCCCAAACGCCACGAGACAGCGGCCCCAAACGCCACGAGACAGCCGCAAAGCACGACTTGGAGTCGACCTTTGGCGCGGGACTCGCAGGTGCGGCCCCCTTGCGGTACTCTCGAGCTCTGGTGGTCCTTCCGCGCCTCCTAGAAGCGCTGGATTTTGCAGCGCAACGACACAGCGCCCAGCGGCGTAAGGGCCCAGATGCGGCTCCTTACGTGAACCACCTGATCGAGGTGGCCACGCTGGTGGCCAGCGTGGGCCAGGTTCACGACGTCGAGGTGCTGATCGCAGCCGTGCTGCACGACGTCCTGGAAGACACGCCCACGACGGCCGCCGAGGTCGAAGCGCGCTTCGGTGCGCGCGTCTGCGTGCTGGTGCAGGCGCTTTCGGACGACAAGTCGCTGCCGCGCCGGCGCCGGCGCGAGATCACGCTGGAGGAGCTGCCGGGGATGGAGGCCCTGGTCAAGGTGATCAAGCTTGCGGATCTGAGTAGCAACATCAAGCTGCTGCCGCCCAACTGGACGGACGAGCGCAAGCTGGAATACCTGGAGTGGTCGGAGCGCGCCGCGACCATCTGCTCTGCGGAGTGCCAGCCGCTAGCCGCGCTCTACTGGCAGCGCGCCGTCGCGACGCGCGCCGCGCTGGAAGCATCGACCAAGCTGCAATCGTCCAGTTAGCTGGCGTAGCGTCAGCGCCCGCGCGCGACGTGAAACAAGCGCACCACCCGTTCGGCCGCCGTTGCCAGCAAGCTTGCGGCGTCGCGCATGGCGTCGTCGAGCGCGAGCGGCCGCGGACAGATCGAGAACATGCCGGCGAAGGCCGGGAAGTCGCGATCGTCGACGTCGTCGGCGATGCCACCGCCCAGCGCCACGACCGGCACGCCGCGCGCCGCGGCGCGGCGTGCGACACCGAACGGGCCCTTGTTACGCAGGCTTTGTCGATCCAGCAGGCCCTCGGCCGTGATGCACAGCTCGGCGCCCTCGATCGCACCCTCGAAGTCCACCGCGTCGAGCACCAGATCCACACCTGGCAGCAGCCGTGCCCCCAGCACTCCATGCAGGCCAGCCGCGATGCCGCCCGCCGCGCCGCCGGAAACGACGCTGCTCACGTCACGCCCGAAGTCGCGCGCGACGACAGCGGCCAGCTGCCCGAGCGCGCGTTCCAGCTGCACCACGCCGGCCGGCGTGGCGCCCTTCTGAGGCCCGAACGCGCGCGCGGCACCGTGCTCGCCGAGCAGCGGGCTGTCCACGTCACACGCGATGTCGAGTGGGACGCCGAGCGCACGCGGATCCAGGCCGCCGAGATCGATGTGCGAAAGCTCGGCCAGCGCGGCCCCACCGCGCGGCAGCGGCTGGCCTCGGGCGTCGAGCAAGCGCGCTCCGAGCGCCTGGAGGATGCCGGCCGCGCCGTCGACGCTCGCGCTGCCACCCACGCCGAGCAGGATGCGGCGAGCCCCCGCGCCCAGCGCGGCGCGGATCAGCTCGCCGGTGCCGTAGCTGGAAGCCGACAGCGCGTCGCGCTCGCTTTCCGCCAGCAGCGTCAGGCCCGAGGCGGTCGCGACGTCGATCACGGCCGTGCCGTCGGCGAGCCAGGCGTAGCGCGCGCTGCGGTTCCGCCCGAGCGGATCGAGCGCGGGCAGCTCGCGGAAGCTGCCGCCGCGGGCGCGACACACCACCTCGGCGGTGCCGTCGCCGCCGTCGGCGATGCCGAGCTCCACCACCTCGGCATCGCTCACGGCGCGGCGCGCGCCCGTCGCGATGGCCGCCGCTGCGGCGAAAGCGGACAGGCTACCCTTGAGGGCGTTGGGAGCGGCGACGAGCTTCATCGGCAGTCGGGGCAAGCTCCGCCTTACTCGGACTCGCTGCTGGCTGCTAGCAGCACCCAGCCCTGCTCGCGGCTGCGCCGGCGTACGCCGAAGCCTGCCTTCTGCACGGCGCCCGTCACTTCGGCCAGCTGCGACTCCAGAAAGCCCGTCACCAGCAGCTCGGGGGCGCGTCGTGCCGCGAGCGGGAGCTTGGCCAGCACACCCAACAGCGGTCGGAGCTCGATGTTGACGACAGCGAGATCGAACTGGCCGGCAATGCGGACCGTGCTGTGCACGAAGCGCGCGCTCCTGTCGAAGCCGTTGAGGCGCGCATTCTCGGCGGCAGCCTCGACGGCGGCTGCGTCGACGTCGGTGCCGAGCGCGCGCTTGGCGCCGCTGGCCAACGCCACGAACGACAGCACACCGGTGCCGGCGCCGATGTCGAGCAGCGCCCCACCGGGCGCGCGACGGTAGTGTTGCTCGATGGCGCGCGCGGCCAGGCGGGTGGTCGGGTGATCGCCGTCGCCGAAGGCGAGCGCGGCGCGGTAGACGAGCACGCGCTGCTGCCTCGTGAGCGGTGGCAACGCCGAGGTGATGGGCGACAGCCACAAGCGTTTGGTGAGCGCCACCGGTTTCAGGTGCTCGGTCCACGCCGTTTTCCAGCGCTCCACCGCGTCGCGCTCGAACGTGACCTGAGGTAGCTCGCCCGTTTCGAGGACCCGCGCGAGCTCGCGCCGCGCCTTGTTCCAAATGCGCTGCAGACTGGCGCGCTGCTCGGCGTAGGCCACCAGCGTCGTGCGGCTTCGGCCATCAGCGCGCTCTTCGAGTCCCTGGGCGCCCGCCCGGAACAGTGCCTCGCTCACGAGCGGCGCGGCGCGCTTGCTCGTCGACACAACCATCCTCAGCGTGGCCATCGAGCCTCTCGCTTCGCACGGGGCGCGCCTGAATGCCACAGCTGACGCTTTGGACTTGGCTGCGTAAGGGGAGTAGATTTGGCTCGTGGGTCGACCGCTCGTCACTTTGCATTTCGCGCAGTCGCTCGACGGCCGCATTGGTTTCGGACCCGACAAAGAGCGGGCACTCCTGAGCAGCGCCGAAGGCGTGTCGCACGCCCACCGTGCTCGAGCCCGCAACGACGCCGTACTGATCGGGATTCGGACGCTGCTGCACGACGACCCGCTGCTCACGGCCCGCGGGGGTGAAGCACGCCAGCCGCTGCGCGTCGTGCTCGATTCCGAGCTGCGCTTGCCGCTCACGGCGCGCCTGCTCGAGCCCCGCGAGGCGGCGGGCCCGGTGCTGGTGTTCGGGTCGCTCGAGCGGGCGACGCGCGACAGGCAGCAGGCGCTCGAGCGCGCGGGGGCGCAGGTGCACCTGGCGCGCCCAGACGACGTCGGTCGCGTCGCGCTGCCGGACGTGCTGGAGCAGCTGGCGGCGCGCGGCGTGCAGCGGCTACTGGTCGAAGGTGGGGCAGGCGTCATCACGTCCTTCTTGCAGTCGAGGTTGGCGGCGCGTGTCGAGCTGGAGGTCGCGCCCTGGCTGCTGGGCGCGCCGGCCCTGTCGGCCGTTCAGGAGCTGGGGGTGGCTGGGCTGGGGCAGGCACTGCGACTCGAAAGCATGGAAGTGGAGCGCCTGGGGCAGAGCTTGCTCGTCTGCGGTAACCCGGTTTATCCGGAGCGGAGCGGCGCATGAGCGCGCTGCGCGAGCTGTGGTTCACCGCGCCAGGCTCGGTTCAGCTGAGAGCGGGCACTCCCGCTGCGCTCGTCGACGGCCAAGTGCGCGTGCGCGCGCTGACCTCTGGCATCAGCCAGGGCACGGAGCTGCTGCTGTTGCGGGGGGAGGGGCCGACGCCGTTCGATCCCTCGCTCGACGCGCCTGGCGCCGCCACGTACCCGCGTCGCTATGGCTACGCTTGGGTCGGGCAGATCGCCGAGGCGCGGGGCGGCGTGCTCGCGCCTGGCACGCGCGTTTTCGGCCTGCTCGCTCACGGTGACGAGCACTGTGTGCCACCGTCCGCGCTCCGACCGCTGCCAGATGGCGTACCGGCAGAGCGGGCGGTGCTCGCGGCCAACTTGGAGACCGCCGTCAACGTGGTCTGGGACGCCGGTGTCGCGCTCGGCGATGACGTGCTGGTGATCGGAGGCGGCGTCGTCGGTCTACTCAGCGGCTACCTGGCTCGGTTGAGCGGAGCTTCGCGCGTGCGCCTGCTCGAGCCTGCGCCGCGCCGGCGCGCTGCGGCGCTCGCGCTCGGCTTCGACGCCGCGCTCGAGCCCGAGCAAGCGCCGTCCGGCGCCGATGCCGACGTGGTGATCGAGGCCAGCGGCAGGCCAGAATGTTTGACGGCCGCGCTCGGTCACGCGCGCCAGGAGGGCGTCGTCACGGTGGCGTCGTTTTACGGACAGCGCGTGGCACCGCTCGCCCTTGGCGGCGAGTTCCATCGACGCAGGCTGACCCTGCGCGCCAGCCAGGTCTCCCACCTGCCGCCAGCCAAGGCGGCTCACTGGTCGCTGTCACGCCGCTTCGAGCTCGTCTCGCGCCTGCTCGGCGACGCGCGACTCGACGCCCTGCTCGACCGCCCGGTCGCCTTCGATGAGGCCCCGGCCCTGTATCAGCACCTGGCATCCGCACCGACCGAGCTGCTGCAGTGCGTGTTTCGCTACTGACGATTCATCACATCGGGGTTGCCCTCGAGCTTACGGACCGTCGGGCGCGGGCACGTTTACGGGCACGCGGGGAGTAGTGCTAAAGAAGCAGAGCGATGTTTAGCCTGGGCGTTTCCGACCACATCATGGTCGCGCATAGTTTTGCCGATCCCTTCTTCGGCCCCGCGCAGCGTTTGCACGGTGCAACCTACGCGGTCGAGCTTTCGGTGCAGACGCCTGCGCTCGGGCCGCACCACGTCGTGATGGACATCGGCGCGCTGCGCGACTGTCTGCGACGAGTGCTTTCGACCCTCGACTACACCAATCTCGACGAGCACGCGGCGTTTCCTGGTCGCACCTCCACCACCGAGCGCCTGGCGGAGTACCTGGTGCGCACGGTCGCGCTCGAAATCGAGGCGCTGGCGAGCGACGCAGCTCCGCCTCGCCCGGCCAAGCTGTGCGTGCTGCTGCGCGAATCGCCTGTCGCCTGGGCCAGCTGCGAGCTCACGCTGACCGGCCCCGAATGAGCCCAGTGCCGACACTCGCACGGCGCATCGCCTGGCTCGTGTATGGCTCGCTCGAGCAAGTGAGCGGTGGCTACATTTACGATCGCCTGGTGGTGGAGCAACTGCGGCAGCTCGGCGACGAGGTGACGGTCGTGTCGCTCGCGCCCGGACAGTCGCCGCCTTGCCCGAGCCGCCGCGACTTCGATTGTCTGGTCGGCGATGAGCTGTGCTTTCGTGAGCTCGGTCCGCTATTCCGGGGCGCGGAGCCGGGCATGCGGCGCGTGCTGCTCATCCATCACCTGACCGCCTGGGAGCACGCACCCGGTCCGGAGCGCGAGGCCGTGCTCGAGCTGGAGCGAGCCGCGATCGCGGCAGCCGACGCCTGCGTCGCGACCAGCTTCGTCACCGCCGAGCGGCTGCGCGCCGAAGGCATCCTCGGCAGCGCTCACGTGGCGGAGCCGGGGGCCGATCGTTTACCTCGCCCCAGCTTGGCGCGACCCGAGGATTGCGCTCGCCCGGTGCGTTTGCTGTTCATTGGCAATCTGTTGCCGCGCAAGGGCGTGCTCGAGTTGCTGCAAGCCTTCGCCGAGCTGCCCAGCGACGCGCAGTTGGTGCTGGTCGGCGCCGAGCAGGACGCAGGCTATGCAGCGCAGCTGCTCGGCGCCGCGGCGCAGCCAGCCGTCGCCGGGCGCGTGTTGTTTTTGGGCGCGCTCGGCGCCGCGGGCGTGGCCGAAGAGCTGGCTCGTGCCGACGCCTTGGTGTTGCCGTCGCGGCTCGAAGGCTACGGCATGGTGCTGAGCGAGGCGCTGTGGGCTGGTGTGCCGGTGATCGCCGCGCGCGTGGGCGCCGCCGAGCGGCTGGTCGAGCTCACGCGCGCCGGTATCACGTACGATCCGGACCAGCCAGGCGCGCTGACCGCGAGCTTGCGGGCTTTCGTGCAGGATAGCGCGCAGCGCAGCGCGCTGAGGCGGGCGGCCTGGCATGCCGCCGATGCGCTGCCGCGCTGGCGCACGACCGCGCTCAACCTGCAGCGCGCGCTGCTTCGATGCCGCTGAGCAGCGCAGCGCGCAGGGCGGCATCGCGCTCGCCGGCGCCGAGCGCCGAAAATCCGAGCGGGCTCACTGCGTTCGACAGGTGGACGCGCGTCTCGACGTCGCGCTGCCCCAGCACGAGCTGGAGCAAGACCGACAGGGTGCTGACACCGCTGCCTTCGGCAGCGCGGTTCACTAGCAGTCGCTTGGTGCGCGGAGAGTGCACGCCACGCACGCCGGCGAACACCAGCTTTCCGCCCGAGCGCGCGCAGGCCGCCAGCAGGCTGCTCACGCCGGGTTGCCAGGCCCCGAGCCAGCGCTCGCGGCGCGGCTCGAAGTCGGGGTCAGGCTCGATCTGCCCGGCCGGAAAGTGCAGCAGCGCCCCCCCCTGGGCGAGTAGCGAGAGGGCGCGCTTGAGCCCCCCCGCGCGGCTGCCGACGCCGTCGTCGGCCACGAACACGAAATGCCGGGACAGCTGCCCCATCGCGCGCAAGAAGCTGCGATCAGCCGCCAGCAGCATGAGATCACGTCGACCGACGGCCGTCATCAACGCCAGCGCATCGTAGGCGCCGGGATGATTGGCCAAGATCAGGCAGGGCCCCGAGCGGGGCACTGCGCCGCTCACGCTCAGGGTCACGCCGAAGCGCTCGAGGGCGGCGCCTGCCGCTGCCGGGAGCCCCAGCGGTCCGAGCGAGCGGTCGAGCTCGGCCAGCGTTCGGGCCAGGCGCCAGGACGCGGCGACGAACGGCAGCTCGAGGCCGCGCCGTACGAGCGCGGGAGCTCGACTGGCGCCCAGCGCCGCCACCATCTCGCGCGCAGACAGCCAGGCCAGCTGCTGCTCGAGCGTCGTCAAGGCAGGCCGCCGCGTAGCAGCGCGATCGCTTCCCGGAAAGCTTCGATCGCGTCGACTGCGGTTTCGTGGGCCAGCGCAGCCTCCAGCGCCGGCAAGCTGATCTCGCGCCGCTCGACGTGTCGGCTCAGGGCGCGGGCGACCGCCGCGCGAATCTCGGATTGCCCTTCGCTCAGGAAGGGTAGCAGCAGCTCCAGACCACGACCGAGCTCGTGGTGCACGCGGCTGACCACGCGATCCTCGCGCTGGCGTTCGGCCTCCAGCGTGGTGCCGCGTTCGCTCAGGATGCGTCGCCAGCGCTGTTCGTCGATGCCGGTGTGAATCTCGAGGTAGCCCTTGCCGACGCCGATCGACGCCAGCAAAAAGGCGATCCAGTTGCGCTCGGGCGTGCTCGGCTCGGCCAGCAGCTCGAACAAGAACGGCACCGCCAGCGCGCTCGCCTCGGACACGGTGCCCTGATGCACCAGGCAGGCGAATAGCTCTTTCAGCGCGCTCTGTCGCAGCTCGCGGTTGCTCGATGCCAGCTCGCGCAGCATGCGCTGCACCTCCGACGCTTCACCAAAAGCGTGGCGCACACTCTGCCAGGGTACGGCATCGAGGTCGTTCAGCATCCCGAGCCTCGCCAAATTAGCAGAACGCCGGCCGGCGCACGCCACTGGGGTTCTTTTGCGCCAATGGCGCGCAAAATCGCGGCCCCGCGCTAGGTCGCCGGCAGCGTGTCGGCGGGCGCGACCGCCGCCTCGTTGCGCTGGGCAGCGCGCTGGCGCAATAGCGAGAAGAGCGCTTCGAAGTCCACTGGCTTGACCAGGTGCGTGTCGAAGCCCGCATTCTTCGCTGCGTCGCGATCCTCGCGCTGGCCGTAGCCGGTGAGAGCGATCAGCTGTAGACCGGCGTTACGCGGATCGCGGCGCAAGTGACGCGCGACCTCCAAGCCGTCGAGCTCGGGTAGCCCGATGTCGATCAGCGCGACGTCGGGCCGGAGCTCATTGATCAGCTCTAGGCCGAGTGGACCCGTCGCGGCGGTGTCACAGCGGAATCCGGACAGCTCGAGTAGCTCGCACAGCATCATGCGGCTGTCGTCGTTGTCTTCGACGACCACGACGTGCAGAGGTCCACTGGTTCGGTTGAGCATGGTTTTGATTTCTGAGGGAGGTGGGGTAGTAGGGGTGTCGTTGATATTGGTGGAGGGTGGCAGCCGTACGATGAATTCACTGCCGTGCCCTTCGCCATCGCTGTGAGCGCTGACGGTGCCGCCGTGACGCTCCACCAGCCCGCGCACCAGCGTTAGGCCGACGCCGAGCCCTCCGTCGGAGCGATCGAGGGTGCGATTGGACTGCACGAACAGCTCGAAGACGTCGGCGAGAATGGGCTCGGGAATACCGACGCCATCGTCCTGCACGCGCAGCACCAGTTGCTCGTCCTCACGCCGCGCGGAGACCCATACCCGGCCTCCGGGCGGCGTGTACTTGGCAGCGTTGCCGAGCAAATTGGCCAGTACCTGCTGCAAACGCGCGGGATCGCCCTCCACCAGCAGCGGCTCGCCGTCTAGCTGCAGCTCGAGCTCGATGCGACGGGCCTGCAGTTGCTCGCGCGCTGCCTCGGCCGCCTCGGCCACGATCGGCCGCAGATCCAAGGTGCGCTTGCGTAGCTCGATCTTGTCTTGGGTCACGCGGCTCACTTCGAGCAGGTCGTCGAGCAGGCGCGACATTTGTTGGGATTGGCGCGCCAGAACGTCGAGCAGGCGAACCGCGCGCTGCTCGTCCTGCGGACCGCTCTGCAGCAGCTGCGTGGCACTCACCACCGCCCCCAGCGGGTTGCGAAGCTCGTGCGACAGCATGGCCAAGAACTGGTCGCGCCGCGTGACGGCTTCGTGGATTCGCTCCTGGTTGAGCTTCTGCTCGGTCACGTCGCGGAAGATGCCGATCACGCCCACCACGCTTCCGGAAGGGTCCGAGAGCGGCAAGCGCGTCACCAGATCCCACGCCTCGCGCCCTTCGGCGTCGGTGCGACGCTCCAGCTGGTAGTGCTGAGCCACGCCCGAGCGCAGCACCACGTCGTCCTGTTGGTGGGCCTCCAGCGCTTGCGCGAAGTCGGGTAGCTCGAAGCCACTCTTGCCCACCGCGTCGCGCGGATCGTCCAGGCCCAGTCGGCTTGCCAGGGCGTGGTTGGCGCGAATGAAGCGGCCGCGCGCGTCCTTGAAGTAGATCGCATCGGGCACGCTGGCCAGCAGGCTGTTGAGCAGGTAGCGCTCGTGGAACAGCGCGTCTTCGGCCGTTTTCAGCCCCGTCATGTCGATCAGCGTCAGCACCACGCCGTCGATCGCGCCCTTGGCGCGATAGGGGAGGATGCGCGCGAAAAACGCGCGCTGCTTGCGATCGCGCAGCTCCTTTTCGACCGGCTCGCCCGTGGCCAAGACTTCCCGAAAGTCTGCCGCCAGCTCCGGGTAGTCCATGCTGTGCGTCAGGTTCTCGATCGGTCGCCCGATGTCGTGCGGCAAAAGCTGAAACACCTCGGCGGCGCGCGACGTGAAGTTGCGAATGCGCAGCTGCCGATCGAGGAACACCGTGCCGATATCGGTGCTGGCCAGCAGGTTCTCCATGTCGTTGGCGAGCTCGGTCAGGTCGCTGATCTTGCGCTGGTACTCGGCGTTCACCGAATACAGCTCCTCGTTCACGCTCTGCAGCTCCTCGTTCGTGCTCTGCAGCTCTTCGTTGGAGGAGAGCAGCTCCTCGTTGGCCGCCTGCAGCTCCTCGTTGCTCGACTCGAGCTCTTCGGTGACGCTCTGCAGATTCTCCTTGGTGTACTTGAGCTCGGCCTCCAGCGCGCTCAGCTGTTCGCGCGAGACTTCGGCCACGTCGACCACCGTTTCGGGCGTGGCGCGGCCGCTCTCCTCCGGCTGAGTGGCTTCGAACGAGATCAGGAAGTGTGGTGCGCCCTGATTGCGGCTGCGCAGGGGCCGGACCTTGACGTCATAGCTGCCGCCGGTGACGCCCTCGACGATGCGCACGCCGCGAAACGTGAGCGGTGTCGACAGCTTGAGCGCACGCTTCAAGCTGCCGGTCAGCACGGTCTTGAGCTCGCCTTCCACCAGCTCCAGGATGTCCAGCCCTTGACGCCCGTCCTGCAGGCGCAGCAGCTTGCTGGCGCCGCCGAACACGTGCACCAGCTCGCCTACGTCGTTGAGCAGCAGGCTCGGCGGGGCCAAGCTTTCGAGCAGCGCATCGTACACGCCGAGCAGTTGCTGCACCGAGTAGCGGTTGGCGTTCTGGTTGTGTCGCAATACCGGCGCGGACGCTCGTGGCCCCCTGTTCGAAAGTGGTGAGCGCGTGTCCACCTGCACGCGGCTCTCACTGGTCTTGCGGTAGAGCCGCCAATGCTTGTCCACGGCTTCGAAGTCGTGGGTCAGCGTGCCCGTGCTTTCGCTAGGTCCCAGGAACAGCACGCCGCCCAGGTTGAGCGCGAAGTGAAATAGTCCCAGCACCTTCTGCTGAACGGCGGGCTGCAGGTAGATCAGCATGTTGCGACAGCTGACCAGGTGCACGCGCGTGAAGGGAGCGTCCCTGATCACGTTGTGGGCGGCGAATACCACCAGCTGCCGGATCTCCGGCGAAACCTGGTAGCTCGCACCGCGGCGGAGGAAGTAGCGCTGCAGGCGCTCCGGCGAGACGCCGGCGACGGCCTGCTCGTCGTAGAGCGCGCGGGTGGCCAGCTCCAGAGAGCCGCGATGCACGTCGGTCGCGAAGATCTTCACCGGGCGTTCGCCCAAACGCTGACCCAGCTCGTAGAGCAGGATCGCCAGCGAGTAGACCTCCTCCCCGGTCGCGCAGCCGGCCACCCACACGCGCAGCGGCGTGCCCGCCGGCAAGCTCTGCCACAGCTCCGGCAGCACGCGCTCTTCCAGCAATCGAAACGCCTCTTCGTTGCGGAAGAAACGCGTCACGCCGATCAACAGATCGCGGTACAGCGTGTCGAGCTCCTCGCGTTCCTCGCGCAGGCGTCGCACGTAAGACTCGAGACTGTCGGCGCGAGCCAGCTGTAAGCGACGCTCGATGCGGCGGGTGACGGTCGAAGGTTTGTAGTGCGTGAAGTCGATGCCGAACTCCTTCTCCAGCATGCGATACACGGCGCCCATGCCCTGCTCACCCGAAAGCACCATCCCCGCGCCGCCAGCGTTCCTGCGCTCCAGGTGCGCGCTCAGAAAGCGTGGCATCTCGCGGGGTACGAGCACGGCGTCTGCGACGCCCGCGTCGAGCGCCGAGCGCGGCATGCCGTCGAACTGAGCGCTGTCGGCGTCCTGCACCAGCACCGCCCCGCCCGCGTCGCGCACGTCACAGATGCCGCGCGAGCCGTCGCTCCCGCTGCCGGAGAGCACGATCGCGACTGCGCGCGCAGCGCAATCCTGCGCTAGCGAGCGAAAGAACACGTCGATCGGCAGCGACAGCTCTTGCTCCCGCCCGCGATCGCTCAGCAGCAAGCGGCCTTGCGCGATGATCATCTCCTTCTTGGCCGGGATCAGGTAGATGCGATTGGGCTCCACCTGGACGCCGTCTTCGACCAAGTGCACCGGCAGCTGGGTGCGCCGCGACAGGATCTCGTCCATCAGGCTGCGGAAGTCGGGCGAGAGATGCTGCACGACCACGAACGCCATGCCCGAGTCCAGCGGCACCTGTTCGAAGAACGCCTCCAGCGCCTCCAGGCCGCCGGCTGAGGCGCCAATGCCCACCACCAGGGACGGAAGGGTGGATGTGGATGTGGAGTCCGCGATCTCGCCCAAAGGCTCGACGAGCATTTCTGACATCGAGCCGCGGAACCAGCAGCTTTTGTGCCAGCGCGCGTCCAGCAGCAACCAAGCTTGGTCGAGCGACCGAGGGGGCGCCTTTTTGTCACACGAGCTCGCGAGGCGGGTGTGCGCTGCGGCATTCCGTCACACTCGGTCTGTCTGAGCGAGGTAACCGCCGCCTGCCGCTGGCATAGTCACGGCCGACATGGCGCTCGTGATCAGAAGTCCTCGCCCCGAAGAGCTGGTGCAGCTGGGCCCGCTGGAGCA
>DATDEV010000536.1:0-4734 GCA_036522995.1 Polyangiaceae bacterium | reverse complement strand
CCCGCACCGGCCGCACCGCTTGCGCCCGCCGCAACGCCTACCCCCGAGGCAGCCGCAACGACCCCGCCTGAAACGGCTGCTGCGCCGAAGGCCGCAGCCGACGACGACGACGACCTGGCCGCCAGCGCAGCCTCGCTCGATGACTACGTGGCCATCGCGTACCGCAACGATACCGAGACGCGCGCGCGTGCCATCGCCGCGAGTCGTCGCGCGCTCGCCGACCGGGTCGAGCAGGTGCTCGGCGGCTTCATCGACATCGGTGGCTACTTCCGCGCGGGTTACGGGCGCGATAGCCAAGGCGGCCCGTTGCTCGGATTTCAGGCGCCCGGAGCCCCGGCCAAGTACCGCTTGGGCAACGAGGCAGAGACCTATGGCGAGCTCATTTTTGGCAAGAACATTTATCTACCAGGGGCGTTCAAGCTGAACGACCAGCTGCGACCCGACCAGCCGCTGGCGGGTCCCGTCGCGCGCGTCCAGGTTCGCATGAGCTTCGTGAGCCCGTATTCGGGCTCGGGCACGGGCTTCGACCTACCGGAAGCGTGGGCCGCCATCGGCAACGTGATCCCGGGGCAGCCGCTGGCAAAATTTTGGGCGGGGCGGCGCTTCTACCGACGCCACGACATCCATGCGAACGACTTTTACTTCTGGGACATGAGCGGCGGTGGCGGCGGTATCGAGGACGTGCAGGCGGGGCCGGTCAAGCTCGCGCTGGCGTGGATCGGTTTTGGTACGAGCAGCGGCATCAGCAGCTTACCCGAGCCCGATCCGGCCAATGTGACGGGTTTCACCAAGTCGAACTACGACTTGCGCGTCTACGATATGCCTTTCCTGTTCGGCAAAGCGGAGGTGGGATTCACCGTCGCGACGATGCGCGGCGGCACCGATGCCGCCGGCAACGAGGCCGAGACGGAAACCGGCGTCGCGGCGAGCTTCGTTTACACGCTCGACAAATTCATCAGCGATGATGGCACGAACAAGTTCTCGCTCCAGTACGGCACCAGCGCAGCAAAGACATTCACGGCGGGGCTCGAAACCGTCGGCCTGCCCCAGGGCAGCTTCGTCCGCTCCGAGCAGGAGGGCTCCTGGCGATTTCGCGTCACCGAGCATTTCAGCGCCAACGTGGGCGAGCACTTCTCGGTCGGCCCGGTCGCCGTCTATCAGAGCACCAAGCAGACCGACGGCACGGGTCAACAGCACTGGCTGTCCGCGGGCGTGCGCCCCATCGTGCACTTCAACCACTACTTCAACCTGGCGCTCGAAGGCGGGGTCGATTGGGTGAAGGATAGCGTCGCCGAGACCGAAGGGACGCTCGGCAAGATAACGATCGCCCCGCAGGTCTCGATCTCCAATCGCTGGGCCAGTCGCCCGGTGATTCGCGCTTTCGGAACGGCAGCGTTCTGGAGCGACGACTTCGTCGGTCAGGTGGGCGGCATCGATCACGCGAACAGCTCGAACGGACTGAGCGCCGGTGTTCAGATGGAAACGTGGTGGTGATAGCGACGCCGCGCCGCGCCCGCAGCGGCGCGATTCGCGTCGTGCGACGCTAACGGTTTTCGGGGCACGCGCGTTTCCCCTAGGATGCGCGCCATGAAAGTCGTCGTCTGGCTCGAGCATCGGATCGCAGCGTTCAGCGTGCAGCCAGCGCAGCTGGCCGTGCTGCAGGCGCGTCATCCGGGGCTCGAGCTGCGCGTCGCGCGCAGCGAGGCCGAGTTGCTGCGCGAGCTGCCGGAGGCCGATGCCGCGCTGGTGTGGTCGTTCGCGGCGGCGTGGTACGGGCTCGGCCCCAAGCTGCGCTTCGTGGGCACGCCGGCCGCGGGCCGCGAGAAGCTCGAGCCAGATCCGAGCGGTCGCGTGCGCGCCGTGCACGGCCATTTTCACGGCAAGATCATGGCCGAGTCGCTGCTGGGCATGATGCTGTTCTTTTCGCGACGGCTCGACCTGGCCGTCGCCGACCAAGCTGCACGCCGCTACGAGCGCGCGGCCTACAGCCCGACGCGGCGCCTCGCCGGGCAGCAGGCGCTGATCGTCGGCTTCGGGCCGCTGGGACGCGAGTGTGGCCGGTTGCTCAAGGCGATCGGCGTGCGGGTGGTGGGCGTCCGGCGTAGGCCTGGGACAGATGTAGCTCCGGCCGAAGCGGTGCACGGCGTGGAGCGCCTGCACGAGCTCTTGCCCCATGCCGACCACGTCGTGCTCACGCTGCCCAGCGACACCGGCACGGATCATCTGATCGGTGCCCCGGAGCTTTCGCTGCTGCGCCCCAGCGCGACGCTCTACAACTTGGGTCGAGGTAACGCGGTCGACGAGGCCGCCCTGCTGCGCGCGCTCGCAGCCGGTCAGCTCGGTCACGCTTTTCTGGACGTGTTCGAGCGCGAGCCGTTGCCCAGTGACTCCCCGCTGTGGCACGCCAAGAATCTAGCTCTGATGCCCCACGCCTCGGCCATCAGCGCCGAATACCTCGACCTCTGGTTCGAGGAGCTCGCGCCCGAGCTGCCCGCGGCCTAGCCCGTGATCGTCGATGACTGGACGCGCGGTCGAGGCGGCGTAGGCAGGTGCAAGCAGACGAGCGTGACACGGGATAGCGCTCGCGCGAGCTCCCGCGGCCTACATCCATTACTGGCCTCGTGTGAGGACGATGAGCTCGGCCGAGCAGCGCGGCTCACGCTCGCGCGCTTCATCATGTAGGTCGCACCACGAGAGCGTCTTGCGCACAAGCACCGACCTTAAGCGCACACCGCGCGTGGCCGCTCCACGCATGCGCCCGCGATCTCGGGGGCGCCCTATTGCAGCACCAATCCCAGGTCGTGATAAGACTTGGGGTTTGCGCCCACTCCACTCTTGGCTGTTGGTGTCTCGAGCTCGCATGATTAAGTCGCTAACCGTCAAGCTGGTCGCCCTCACCGGGGCTGTGCTCTTTTCCCTCGCCGGCTGCGGCGGCAACCCCTCGGTCAGTGCCGGGGCAGCCGGCAGCGTGAGTGGAACCGACGGCGGAGAAGGCGGGACCGGCGGGACCGACACCGGCGGCTCGTTCAACCTCGGCGCGACGGCCAACATGGGCGGCGACCAAGGCCAGGGCGGCGCTATCGAGCCCATCGCTCCGTGCGGCGATGCTGAGCTCGCGGGCGACGAGGCCTGCGACGACGGCAACACGGACGACGGCGACGGTTGCGACGCCAGCTGTGCGATCGAGCCGGGCTTTTCTTGTCCCGTACCGGGCGCGCAGTGTGAAGAGTGCGGCAACGCCGTCACCGAGAGCAGCGAAGCCTGCGACGACGGCAACACGCAGAGCGACGACGGTTGCTCGGCGCAATGCCAGATCGAAGCCGGCTTCGAGTGTCCCGTGCCCGGCGAGAGCTGCAACGCCTGCGGCAACGGTGAGCTCGAGGGCATCGAAATCTGTGACGACGGCAACGAGCAAGACAACGACGGCTGCGCGTCGGACTGCAGCGCCACCGAGCTCGGCTACGATTGCTCGGTAGCTGGCAGCCCCTGTGAGCTGTGCGGTGACGGCGTCAAGCAGGGAAACGAAGCCTGCGACGACAACAATCGCTACTCGGGCGACGGCTGCCTCTTCAACTGCACGCTGGTCGAGGACGGCTACTCGTGTCCGGTTGGCGGCGGCGCCTGCCAGAGCTGCGGCAACGGCCTGAAGGAAGGCAGCGAGCTGTGCGACGATGCCAATCAGGTCGCGGGCGACGGCTGCGCCGCCGATTGCACGGCGATCGAGACCGGCTTCTTGTGCCCGGTCGCGGGCCGCACTTGCTACGAATGCGGCAACGGCATTCAAGAAGGCTCGTTCAGCGGCGAGCACGAAGCTTGCGACGACGGCAACAAGCTAGACGGCGACGGTTGCTCGGTGAGCTGTCAGCTCGATGGCGACGATTGGTCGTGCCCGGTTCCGGGGCAGGCTTGCGTCAACTGCGGCAACGGCAGCATCGAAGATAGTGGCGCCTTCATCAAAGAGCAGTGCGACGACACGAACAACGAGTCGAACGATGGTTGCTCGGAGGCGTGCCAACTCGAGCCGGGCGCGACCTGCGGCGCGGCCGGCCAGGCTTGCGTGCTGTGCGGCGACGGCATCGTCACGGCCAGCGCGGGCGAAGTCTGCGACGACGGCAACCGCTTCGACCGCGACGGCTGCTCGGCGAGCTGCAAGGCGGAAACCGACTGGAGCTGTCCGCCGAGCGGCGGCCCCTGTTACAAGTGCGGCAATGGCGTGCGCGAGGCCGGGACGACCGAGCAATGCGACGACGGCAACCTGAACGGCAGCGACGGCTGCTCGGCCACCTGCCAGGTCGAGAGCGGCTTCACTTGCCAGGAACCGGCCGGCAAGCTGCGCAGCACCTGCGACCGCTGCGGCAACGGCAAGGTCCGCTTCAACGAGCAGTGCGACGACGGCAACTTGAATGCCAGCGACGGCTGCTCGGCGGCCTGCACGCTCGAGAGCGGCTACACCTGCCCGGTCGCGGCGGCGGCTTGCAACAGCTGCGGCAACGGTAAGCTCGTGGGGCTCGAGGTTTGTGACTATGTGGGTGCCGGCTGCCTGAACTGCCTGGCGATCAGCCCGCACGACCAGTGCCCGGTTGGCCAGCCCTGCCTGCTGTGCGGCGACGGCGTGGTCACGGCGCCCTACGAGGCCTGCGACGACGCCAACAACAACGACAACGATGGCTGCCGTGCCGACTGCCTAGCCGTGGAGCCAGGCTATATCTGCGTGGCCGGCGGTTGCACGCTGTG
>DATDEV010000535.1:0-3163 GCA_036522995.1 Polyangiaceae bacterium | reverse complement strand
TTCGCGCGTAAGCAAGCAGGCCCCGGCGTCCCGCGGCGGCTGCGGCCTGGAGGCGGCACGTGCGAGCAGGCGCAATGGGAGAGCCAGGCAAGGAAAGACTTACGGTGTGCTCGCCGAAGCGGCGTCCACCATCACGTCGCGAGACCGATCACCTCCGGCAAGCGGCTCGGCTGTACCTAGCGCCGCTGCAGTAGCCTTCTGCAAGTTTCGCTGCGGTTTGGCAGCCCGCGCTCGCTCCCCGCGCCCGCGCGGACGCTGCACGCCCAGCCCCTCGCGCTCGCGCCTCGCGCTTGCTCCCCGCGCCCGCGCAGACGCTGCACGCTCAGCCCTCACCCCCGCTCTCTCTCGTTCAATGATACCCACACCCGCTACGGGCAGTTTCTGCGAGGCGAGCTGCGGCGTGGCAACCCTCGGGACACTCGGGGCTCAGGCCAAAAGCTCGGTCTTGGCGACCGGGTAGCCTTCGGGGCGGCGCACGGCGTAGGAAAGCGCCAGCACCTCGACCAATACGGTGCGGTAGATCACGTGCACGTCGTCGACATCGATGTCCTCGGCGTGCGCGTCGAGCGTGGCGTCGATGTGCTCGTGCACGAAGGACAGCACGTGCGGCTGCTCCATGGCGATGACGTCGTCGCTGTCGAGCGACTCGGCGGGATCAGCGCGGCGCAGCTCTTCGTCCAGCGTGAGCAGCTCTTCGGTGGCGGCCAGCTGCTCCTCGGTCACCTCGTCCAGGTGGCTACCGTGGGCCTTCTCGAACGCCAGCCACAGCGTGAGCGCCAGGAAATAACCGAGCGCCAGGGCGGTCTCGTCGAGCGGTCGACCCAGCGCCTCCGCCACGTGGCTGGCCAGCGCGGGCTGGGCGCGCTCGAAGCGCTCGAAGGCCTCGTCCAGCTGGCTGCGCGCTTCTTCGTCGTCGTCTGCCAGGCCTTCGCGCACGGTGTCGAGCGCGTGCTGTGGCACCCCGGCATAGGCTGGGACGGGACGAATGGCTGAGCGTCGAACCCACACGGTGCTCTCGAAGATGTAGCACGCAAAATCGAGCGTGGAAACTCAACGATCTGCGTGTAAGTACCACCTTGCCCTTGCATGGCTACAGAAACGCACCACAGTGGCGCGCCTAGGCGCGTGATTTCGCTTGGGCGTGCCTCCATCACCGGGCTAGCCTGTTTGCCCTTACTGCTGATCGCGCTGGGGTTTGCGCGTTTCAAGCTGGGGCAGGCGGCGCTGCCCGGCACGTTGCTGGCCGGTGTTGCCATCGGTGGCGAGACTGCGCCAGCGATCGAACGACGCCTCGCCGAGCGCAGCAAGAGCTTTGGCAAGCAGCAGCTGCTGCTCGAGCTCGGCGGCAAGCGCAGCACGCTCGGCGCTGACGAGCTCGGGGTAAGCCTGGCCGTGAGCGAGTCGGTGGCACTTTCGCTGGCGGAGGGTCGCAGCCCGAGCGGCTGGCGCAACGTGCGCTCCTACCTGAGGTCGCTGTGGCGAGAGCAGCCGCTGGAGGCAGCCACGCACGTGGACGCGCTGCGCTTCGAGGTGGCGCTCGCGCGCGTCGAGGCGCAATTGATCGACGACCCTCCGCAGGTGGGGGCGATCGCAGTGGAAGGCACGACGCCGCGCGCCGTGGCGCCGCGCCCAGGCCGGAAAATCCAGCGAGACGAGGCGCGACGCGAGCTGCTGCGGGCGCTGCTGCTGGCGCACCCGGGCCAGACGCCGAGCGTGCGCCTGATCGCACACCAGGAGACTCCACGCCTCGCCCCGGGCGCGCTCGAGCGAGCGCTGGCGCAGGCGTCCCAAGCGCTGGCTGGCCCCGTAATACTGGAGGCGGAGGGGCGTAGTTTGCGAGTCGAGGCTGCTCAGCTAGCGCCGCTGCTGGTGAGCACGCCAGCCGGGCCGGAGCTGACGCTTTCGTTCGACGAGAGCCGGTTGGAAGCGCAGCTGAGAGCGCGCCGGCTGGCGCTCGAGGAGCCGGCGCGCGATGCCGGCTTCGAGGTGTCGGTTCGCGACGAGCTCACGGTGGTGCCGGCCGTGGCGGGTCGCAGTGTGCCGGCGAATGAGCTGGCTGCGGCGCTGTGGCAGGCGGCGCTGGCCGGGGACCGACACGCGCAGCTGCCACTGCGCCACGAGCCGCTGCCGAAGCGCAGCACCGAGCAGGCGCAGCAGCTGGGGATTCGCCAGCTGGTGGGGTCGTTCACGACCCGGCATCCTTGCTGCCAGGCGCGCGTCGCCAACATCCATCGCATCGCGACCCTGCTCGACGGGCTGGTGGTGGAGCCGGGGCAAACGGTGTCGGTGAACGCGGTCGTCGGGCCGCGGACGCAGAAAAATGGCTTCGTCATGGCGCCCGGCATCGAAGACGGCGAGATGGTCGACACCATGGGCGGTGGCGTGAGCCAGTTTGCCACGACCTTCTTCAACGCGCTGTTTCATGCCGGCTACGACATCATCGAACGACAGCCGCACAGCTATTGGTTTCCGCGCTACCCAATGGCGCACGAAGCCACGCTCTCTTGGCCCAAGCCCGACATCGTATTCAAGAACGACACCAACGCCGGGCTGCTGGTCAAGACCAGCTTCAGCAAGACCACCATCACCGTGAAGCTCTACGGCGATATGGGCGGGCGCCGGGTGACTTCCCGCGTCTCGGAGCGGCGCGACATCGTCAGGCCGCCCGTGGAGCTGCTCGGCAATCGCGACGTGGCCGCCGACGAGGAGAAGGTGAAGGACGGCGGCATGATCGGCTGGAGCGTGATCGCTTCACGCATCATCACGTTTGCCGACGGCACCAAGAAGGAAGAGCGACGCAAGGTCACGTACAAGCCCAAGGCGCGGCGCGTCGAGGTGCATCCGTGCCGCATTCCCGATGGCGAGCCGGGCGCGACCGGCGAGAGTTGCCCCGAGCCGCCCGACGTCGAAGAGCCAGCGCCCGAAGGAACTTCGGAAGCTCAGCCGGGCTGAGCCGGTCGCGCGACTGTTGGGGCAAAGGTCCCAACGCTGGCCCTGAAAATACGGCCCTTTCCGGCCACAGTGAGGCTGCCGCTGTCGGCCGACACGAAGGCCGAGCGAGCGGGCCCGAGGCTCACGCTGCCCAGCTCGAACGCACCGCGCACGACGAGCCAGATCTCGGGCCCCGTGATCGGTACCGTGATCGATTCGCTGTCGAGATCGA
>DATDEV010000534.1:0-2484 GCA_036522995.1 Polyangiaceae bacterium | reverse complement strand
CTCGCTCGTCACGGCTGTCGCTGCGGCGCTCACCATGCTGCTGCTGGCACCGCTGCTGGGCCTCTTGCCGCAAGCCACGCTGGCCGCGGTCGTCATCGTCTACTCGATTGGACTGATTCAACCGGCGGAGTTCGTTGCCATCCGCCGGGTGCGCAAGATGGAGTTTCGCTGGGCGGCTGCGGCTTGTCTCGGCGTGCTGGCGTTCGGCACGCTGAAGGGCATCCTGGTCGCGATCACCATCTCGCTGATCGGTTTGGCGAGCCAGGCGGCAAAACCGCAGGTGCTGGCCATCGGACGCAAGCGCGGAGCCGACGTGCTGCGGCCACTTTCGCCCGAGCACCCCGACGACGAAACCTTCGAAGGGCTCTTGATCGCGCGTCCGACTGGGCGGCTCTTCTTCATGAATGCCGGAGCAGTGGCCGAGCGGCTGCGCGCGCTGATCCAGCAGCACCAGCCGCGCGTGCTGGCGCTCGACCTGAGTCGCGTGCCGGATATCGAGTACTCGGCACTCTTGGTGCTCATGGACGCCGATCGTCGCGCAGCCGCGATGGGCATCGAGCTGTGGCTCGTGGGGCTCAATCCGGGCGCGCTCAAGGTGGTCCGCAAAGCGGGCCTGGCCGATCAGCTCGGCCGCGAGCGCCTGCTGTTCAATGCGCGCGCGGCCATCGAGCGCTACCAGGCGCTCGCGAAGGGCGCTGCTTCGCCCGCGGGTTAGTACGACTCCGGGATGTATTTGAACGGATAGTCGGCAGCCTCGTAGCGCCCGATCTTGCGCTCGGGCAGCTCGATGGTCTTGTCGCTCGGGACGTCCTCGTACGGCACCCGCTCCAGAATGTGCTTGATGACGTTGAGCCGTACGCGCTTTTTGTCCTCGGAACGCGCTACATACCAGGGTGCCCACTCCGTATCGCTGGCGGCGAACATCTCGTCGCGAGCGCGCGTGTAGTCGTCCCAGCGACCGAAAGACTTCAGATCCATCGGCGTCAGCTTCCAGATCTTGCGCCCGTCCTCGATGCGCCCGCGCAGGCGCCGCTCCTGCTCCTCGGGGCTGACCTCCAGCCAGTACTTGAGCAAGATGATGCCCGCCTCGGTCATCGCCAGCTCGACCTTGGGGACCACCTCCAGGAACCGGCGCACATCCTTCTCTTTACAGAACCCCATCACGCGCTCGACCCCCGCGCGGTTGTACCAGCTGCGGTCGAAGATCACGATCTCGCCGGCGGCGGGAAGGTGCGGAATGTAGCGCTGGATGTACATCTGGCTCTTCTCCCGCTCGGTCGGCGCTGGAAGCGCGACCACGCGGAAGACCCGGGGGCTCACGCGTTCGGTGATGGCCTTGATGGTGCCGCCCTTGCCCGCCCCGTCACGGCCTTCGAACACGATGCAGACCTTGAGCCCTTCGCGGACCACCCATTGCTGCAATTTGACCAGCTCGACGTGAAGTCGCTTGAGCTCCTTGTCGTAATCTTTCCGGCCGAGCGTCTCGCTCTCCGCCGACGCCGCCTCCTGCTTGTCGCGCTTCGATTTCTTGTCGCCGCCCATGAGTTTCGACCTCCAGCTCGCCTTCGGTCTGCCGACCGTACAGGAAGCAGCCAGCGGCGGCCCGAAATGACGCCGCCGTACGCGCACACTGCAGCTTTTCACTGTGGTTTGCCGACGTGGGGCGTGGCGGTACCGACTACGTGAAGCGATCCGGCACTTGAACGGGGATGCGAAGGATCGTGGGTGCTGCGTACATAAAGTGCGGCATGCAAAGCGGCGCTGTGAGGATGCTGCGAATGACGTTGGCGGTAAGCGGCGCGATTGGGTGCGGCGGCACGGCCGAGCCCGCTGCGGCTCCCGGCCCGAGCGTGGCGCAAAGCGACGACAAGGCGGAGCGCGATCAGCGCGAGCTCGAGCAGCGACGGCTCAAGCTCCAGCGCCAGGTGCTGGCCGAGCTGAGCAAGCTGCGCGAGAGTCGGCAGGCCTCCACGGCCGGCGCGGAGCCTGCGAGCGACGACGCTGCGCCTGCGAGCGCCGACTTCGAGCTGTTGATTTTTGGCGGACCCAGCCACGAGGTGTTCCTCGGCTGTCTGTGCGACGAGCGCCGTGCCGACTCGGTGTTCAACATGGTGGGCCAGCACGGCTCGGACGTGTCACCGACCAGCATTCGCAACAAGTTCGAGCCCTACGGCTCCAACCACGACGAAACGTCGGCTTGCAACGCCGCCGCCACCCGTCCACCCATCGTGGTGAGCTTGGACGGCAAGTCGCTCGGCCTGCTCACCATGAACCCCTCGCTCAAGAAGCGCATCAGCTCGCCCTCGGTTGGCGACTGGCTCGCCCGCATGTGCGGGATTTAATGCGCGGCGCGTCGGCGAGCTAACGGCGCAAGGCGTCGCGCAGGGAACCGCCTGGGGACCGTCTGCATCTACCAGGCGACGGATCCCGAGGCGATTCGCGAGCACGCGCGCCGCGCAGGCATGCCGGCTGACGGCATCACGC
>DATDEV010000533.1:0-6618 GCA_036522995.1 Polyangiaceae bacterium | reverse complement strand
CACGGCCCAGAGCTCCCGAGCGCAGCAGCTGCTGCAGGGTGCGAAAGTCGCCGTCGTAGCGGCGGTTTTGAAATGGAATCAGCAGGCGTCCAGCCTCCTTGGCAGCGCTCTTCAGGGCGCGCACCTCGTCGGCACTCTGGGCCAGTGGCTTGTCACACACGACGTGTTTGCCGGCGCGCAGGGACGCAAGCGTCTGCTCGAAGTGGTAAGCATTCGGAGACGCGATCACGACCAGCTCGACGCTCGGATCGCCGAGCAGCACGTCGAATGTCGGCAGGCGCCTTGCGCTCGGAAAGAGCCGCGGGTCGATGTCGCGTGAGGTCACCGCCGCTACCAGCTCGAAGCCCGTCAGCACCTGAATGAAAGGAGCATGGAGCGTGCGGCCCGCCAGGCCCCAGCCCACGAGCCCGACGCGCACGCGATTTCGTGACATGCCCGGCGCATTGTCCGGCGCGGCGCCGTGCCATGTCAATTCACGATCCGCGCAAGAAAAGCGCCCGCGCAGCAGCGGATCTTGCGCTAAGTTACGGCTGCCATGCGACCCGTGTCTGGGCTCGGTTTGCGGGCTACCGTCCGGCCCTTTGAAGCGCAGGACTCCTCGTTCGTCGCCGAGCTCGCAGAGCGCGCCTTCGCCGAGTACGGCGGTCACCCCTCGCGCTACACGCTGCGCACCATCGAGCGCCCCGACACGTGCACCTGGTTGGCCGTCGAGGCCGGCTTCCCCGTCGGCATGCTGGTCCTGGAGCTGGTTGGCGCGCGGGCCACGATCTTGGCGGTAGCCGTGGTCGAGAGGGCGCGTGGTCGCGGCGTCGGTCGCCTGCTGATGCAGGTGGCCGAGCAGCACGCGCAGACCCACGGCGCACAGCGCCTGACGCTGTGCACCGCCGACGCCAACCTCGCCGCGCTCGACCTCTTCCTGCGCCGCGGCTTCAAGATCATCCGCCGCCGCCCCAGCTACTACGCCCGCCAGCAAACGGCGTGCGAGCTCGAGAAGGCGCTGACTCGCTGAGCCAATTGCCTCCTCGAGCAGTCGTGTAAACCGTGTATCCTTACCGGGATGCTCAGGAAGCTTGGGACGGCGTTGGGCTTGGTCGTGGTGACCGCGAGCGCGAGCGCGCAAGTGCCGCTCACTGCCAGTCAGGAGAAAGCCTCGACCGGCGGTGTACCTACCTACTGGGTCATGTTGCTCTCGGGCGAGCGAGACGGCTCGCCGTACGTGAAGACGATCACGCCCGAAACCATGGGCGGCACAGTCAAGGGCACGGGCCCCTGGAGCTGTGCTTACCCGCCGACCGCGCGCGGCAGCGACGGCGCCACCGCCTACGAAGCAATGGAAGTCGCGTGCGCCGTCGGCGACGCCGAGGTGTTTCTGAACCTGCGCTGCGACTTTCTCACCAAGCCGCGCCCCGGCAAGAGCCCCGGCAAGGGCTGGAAGCGCAACGAAATGCAGACGCTGAACTTGCGCCGCAAGGGCGACGCCAAGAGCACCATCACGGTGAGTCTGCGCTGCGACGTCGACTCCGCCTTCGCGCGCGACTAGCAGGTAGGTCAGTGCCACCCCGCCAACGGCGGTGGGGGGAGTGCCTTTACCGGCCGGGGGGGACCGGGACGAGGTGGCCCGCGCACGAAACCGAAATTTGCGCGCCTCGTCCACCGCTGATCGGAGTGCCTCGCCAACTTCGGACGCTCGCGCTCGCGGACGAGCGTTTTCGAGCCCACCCGTTCGGGGGTGGGTCAGCCAGCGTCGCGCAAGCGCAGCAGCACGCGCTCGAGCTTCGGCAGGAGCGTGGCGGCGTCGCGCTTCTCGACGTAGTCCTCGGCGCCAAGATCGAGCGCGATGCGACGATCGGACTCGGGATTGCGCCCCGACCACACCACCACGGGAATGGACGCCGTAGCTGGATCGGCCTTGAGCCGCGACAGTACGTCGCGCCCGTCGGCGTCGGGAAAGTGAATATCCAGCACGATCACGTCAGGCGGATTGTCGCGCGCGGCGCGAAACACGTCCGAGCCAGCCGTCACGGGAGTGAGCTCGAAGCCGGCCTTCTTCGCCAAGCGCTGCACTGCGCGCTGCAGCTCGGGATCATCATCAGCCAGGAGAATCCGCCGCCCGTTCGCCATGCAAGCGGTCAGGCTACGCTAGCTGCGAGTTTGCTGACAATGGGCCAGACGCTTGCTTCTCGACTCGAGGCACCGAGCCAAGGATCCCGCGGAGTTAGCTGCGACCTTTTGTCGCGGCCCTTGAGCCCGGGCTCGCCCCGACCAGCTCATCGGCTTTGCGCAGCAAGGCCTGGGGATTGATCTTGCCCTTGTAGACGTACAGGCTCGCGGCCTCCGCCCCGTCGAGCAGCTCCTCGCTCACTCGCAAGCGGGAGCTGACCACGAACAGCACGCGACTCTGCAGGCCGCCTGCCGCCGCTTCGATGCGGCGAAACACTGCATCGCGGCTCCAGAAGCCCAGGATTTCGACGAGCACGCGCTCACTACCGCGCACCAGCTCCAGATCGGGCACCAGCACTCCCCCACCCCGGTCGCTGAGATCGAGCAACTCTTCGGAAGGTCGTGCCTGCCAAGTCGAGCGCGCTCCGTCCAGCGCCTCGAGCAGCTCGAGCACCTCACTGCGCACACCCGCTCCGGCGTCGTTCGGCACGAGAGCCGAGTAACTCTGCTCGAACGACAGCCGTTCGCGCCGCTTGCCCCAGCGCAGCGCCGCGCGCAGCGTGAGCTGGCCACACGAGAGCAGCGCGGGGAGCGACAAGGCCAGCTCCAGTCCATATTTGGTCGTCGGCCCGAACAGGCTCATCGGCCCGTCGATCTCGAGCCGGTAGCCCGACGGCGACAGCGGCTGAATGGTGCACAGCAGCTGCCGAAACTTGAGCTTCCGAAACAGCTCTCGGTAGGCATCGGGGCGAGACGCGCGCACTTCGGCTTCGATGCGCTCGGCGCGCAGCAGCACCGACTGCACCTGCACCAGCTCGTACTCCGAAACCAGCGCCGCAGCGCTCGGCAGGTTGCCTCCGGTCAGGCGCTGAGCGCTACGCAAGTCGGCGTACAGCGCTTGCTCGACTTGCTCGGGCAGCAGGCCGAGCTCTGCGCCCGCTTCCTGCAGCACCTGATTGCGATCGAGGTGAACACCATCGACCAGAGCCGCGCGGCGCCGCGCCGCCAGCTCGAACACGCTGCGCCGCACGCGGTCCGGCTCGGCGCTGCTCGGCGCCGAGAACTCGGCGCGCCCTTCGAGCAGGTGCGTGAGCCCGAGCAGCAGCTTGCGCTCCTTGGGTGCCGCCGGCACTGCGCCCCAGCCGGCTTCGACGTCCTCGCGCGCCTCGCCCTGGCCCGCCCGCGCCACCGCCAGCAGCGCCTCCGACAGCTCGACGGCGCGCGCGCGCTCCGCCGCAGACAGCGCGCTCAAGGTCAGCTTGCCTTCGCGCTTGCGAGCGCGCGTCAGCTCCGGAGGTAGCACTAGCCCGCTCCCGCGTAGGCCGAATGTTCCCGCCGCCGCTCGGAGGTTCCCGACTCGTTCGTGCGCGCCGACACCAGCTCGTACAGTACGGCGCGCTTGTCGCCCTGACGGCGCAGCACGCGGCCCAGCCGCTGCACGTGCTCGCGCACCGAGCCGCTGCCCGACAGCACGATCGCCACGCTGGCGTCGGGCACGTCGACCCCCTCGTTCAGCACCTTGGAGGTAGCGATGGCTGCGTAGGTGCCGGCGGCAAACTTCTCCAGGATTTCGCTGCGCTCTTTGATCTTGGTTTGATGCGTGATGACCGGGATCAGAAAGCGGCGCGAAACGGCATAGACCGTGGCGTTGTCTTGCGTGAACACCAGCGAGCGCTGCTGCCGATGCTCGCTCAGCAGGTGCTCCAAGAACTCGAGCTTGGCGCTCGACGCCAGCGCCAGCTCGCGCTGCCTTCGGTAGGCGCGCATCGCGCGCTGGCCGGCCGCCGACTGCGCCGAGCGCATGACGAATTGCCCGAAACCCGAGGGATGATCGAAGCGAATGCCCTGGCCTCGCACGAACTCCAGGTAGATGGCGCGCTCGGCTTCGTATTCGCGCCGCTCGGCTTCGGTGAGCTCGACGTCGATGCGCTCGACCTCGTAGTCGGCCAGGTAGCGACCCGACAGCTCCACGATGTCCTTGCGATAGACGATGGGCCCGATCAGCGTATCGAGCCTGCTGCTGTTGCCGTCGGCCCGCTCGGGCGTCGCGCTCAGGCCCAGCCGAAACGGCGCCAGCGACTGCTCGGCGGCCAGCGCGTAGCTCGGCCCCGGCAGGTGATGGCATTCGTCGAACACGATCAGCCCGAAGCGCGCGCCCAGGTGCTCCATGTGCAGGCAGGCCGAGTCGTAAGTGGTCACGGTGAGCGGCCTGATCTCGTGCGAGCCGCCGCCCACGATGCCGACCTCGGTGCCGAAGCTGCGCCGCAAGAGGTCGTACCACTGCCTGACCAGATCCAGCGTCGGCGCCACCACCAGCGCTGAACGCCTCCGTGCGTCGATCGCCAGCAGCGCCACGTGGCTCTTGCCGGCGCCGGTTGGCAGCACGACCACGCCGCGGCCACGTGCCTTTTCCCAAGCCGCCAGCGCCTCGATCTGGAACGGCCGCGGCTCGCGTCGAATCAGTAGGCCCGAGCTGAGCTCGGGGTAGACGCGCGCCCGATCTTCGTAGCTCAGCTCCAAGCGCCGCAGCCCCATGACCACCTCGGCGTAGGCCAGCGCCGGCGCCCGAAACAGCGCGCTGCGCTTGTCCCAGGTGAGCGGCGCCGGGAGCTCACTGCCCTGCTCGGCGCCGCTCAGCTCCAGCGTGCCGCTGCGGAACGATAGGCTCAGCATGTTTCTCAGTACACCCCGACCAGGCCTTCGCCGCTGACGGCGCCGAGCAGATCGACCGGCAGGTGAAACACGATTTCGCCCAAGTACAGTCCGCGCCGCTCGCGCATGCGCACCAGCGTCGCGGTGCAGTTGCCAAACTTCAAGCTCATCACGCGCGGGACAGGCTGACACACCAGCGCCTTGACCAGGTGGAAGTTGAGTCCCCCGTGCGCCACCGCCAAGATGCGATGCGCCGCCTCGCGATGAGAGGCGTGCCAGCGCGCGACCAGCATGCCAACGCGCGCCTGCACCTCGGCATAGCTCTCGCCGCCGTACTGGGAAAAATCACCGAGCTCGGTGATCGCCCGCTGCAGAAAGCCCGGGTGCCCCGCCGCGATCTCGTCGTACGTGAGCCCCTGGAGCTGGCCCGCGTGAAGCTCGGAAAGCTCGGGCGCCAGCTCCGCCTCCGGCAACTCCAAGGCCTCCGTCAGGATCTGGGCGGTCTCTTTGGCGCGCACCAGCGGCGAGGCGTAGGCCGCATCGAACTGCCAACCCAGCCTGGCCAGGAAGCGACCGAGCAGCGCGGCTTGAGCCCGGCCGAGCGCCGAGAGCGGGTAGTCGCTCTGACCCTGCATGCGACCTTCGGCGTTGGCCACGCTCTCGCCGTGGCGAACGATCAGTAGCTCCATGGCTCGAGCGCCGTAGCGACGCAGCGGTGCTCGCCCTCGTCCAGGCAGCGAACGGCCGCGACCTCACCGGCCCCCATGCGCCCAGCCGTCACGCGCAGGGCGTGGCGCAGCGCCAGCTCGTCGCAGTCCTGGCAGCGAGCCGAAACTCGTCCCAAGGGGCTACGGCCGACCGCAGGCTCGCGCGTCTCCGCAACACGATCATAGCGGCGCGGGGCACGCGCCTTGGCGCCAGCGCTGGGCGCGAAGCTCACCCGAATCGCCGCGCTCTGGCTGGGGTCGGGCTCGTCGAGATCGAGCACCTGCGCAGGCGAAGGTGCGGGGCCTCGCTCGACCAGCGCGGGCATCGCCAGCGCCTCGGGGCTCGCATCGGCATCGCTCACCAGAATGCGGGCCGAGCAGCGCACCGAGTAGCGCTCGCCTCCGCTGACGTGGCAGCGCTTGCCGACGATCGCGTGCGAGGAGAGGCTCGCGGCGCGCGCGCGTAGGGCGCGCGTCACGCGTTCGAGACTGCAGTCGACGGCAGCGAGCGACTCCTCGTCGATCTCCCGCAGCCCTTGGCGACCGCTGCACTTCTCGCTCAAGCGCTCGCCCAGGCGGTAGCCTGCGGGCGCCGTAGCCAGCTCCGCCACTTCGCTCGGTGGCAGCGGCTTGGGGGGCGCGCCCTGCGAGCTGGCGCAGCCTATCGCCAGTAGACCCAACATCCCAACCACGACTCGAGCTCTACGCATGACTCGGCTCAGTATAGGTCAGGCACAAAAAACAAGCGGCGTGGCAGGACGAAACCTGCCACGCCGATTCTTTCTGGGGTTAGGAGACGCTCAGGGAGCGCCGCCGGCGCCAGCGCCGCCAACGGTGGCGCCAGCATTGCCCGCCTCGCCCGTCGCTGCACCACCACCGCCAACGGCCACGCCGCCGGTGCCGCCTTCCGTGGGGACGCCGCCGGTGCCGCCTTCGGTGGGCGTGCCACCGCCGCCGGGCGTGCCGCCATCGCCGGGCGTGCCACCGCTGGCCGCACCGCTCGAGCCGCTGCTGCCGCCCTTGGAAGGCATGTCGGTGTCGTCGTCGTCATCGCCGCATCCCACCACAGCGATGGTCGTACCGAGCACGACCATGGCGA
>DATDEV010000532.1:0-3768 GCA_036522995.1 Polyangiaceae bacterium | reverse complement strand
GCTTCCTGGGCCACCAGCAGCAGCTCGGCCTGCTGCTGGCGCTCGGCGCGCAGCTCGTCGCTCAGCTTGCGCAGGCGATACAGCGTGGTGACTCTCGCGACGAGCTCGGAGTCATCGTAGGGCTTGGCCAGGTAGTCGTTGGCTCCAGCGGAAAGGCCTTCCACCGTTTCATCCTTCCCGTGTTGGACGGTCAGCATCAGGATCGGCAGTGCGGTTTCATCCAGGGTGCTGCGCACGAAGCGCAGCACCTCGATGCCTGACATGCCCGGCAGCCGCCAATCCAGCAGCAGCACCTGGGGAGGTCCAGACGTGGACAGGCGCTCGAGCATCGCCGCCCCATCTGCGAATAGCTCCACCTGAAATGTCTGTGACAGCGGCCTGCGAGCCATTTCGGCTTCGAGCGGACTGTCTTCGACGATCCAGACCGAGCGCGTCACGGGGATGCCTTCCTCAATGCAGCGCGACGCATGTGGGTGATCAGGGCGATAGCATCGGCCGCACGCCGCGGCGTGAAGTTTTCCGAGCTGAGGCAAAACGCAACGACCACGTTTCGCAGCAAATAGGTTCAATCGTGCGCCGCCGACGCGGGCGAGCTTGTGGCCGAGCCCAAATCGAACGATAAAACGTGCACCAACCCGTACGGATAGAGCTTTGAGTCAAATTCTCGTGGTGGACGACAGCAAGGTCATGCGCGACATGATCGTGGCTTGTTTGCGCGGCCTGGCGGGGGCCACCTTCACGCAGGCCGCCAGCGGCCTCGAAGCCATCGAGCGGCTGTCGCTCGGCCAGTTCGATGCCGCCGTGCTCGATCTGAACATGCCCGACATCTCGGGCATCGAGGTGCTGGAGTTCGTACGCGCACAAGATCGCCTGAAACAGCTACCGATCATCGTCGTCACGACGCGCGGCGACGACGACTCGCGCGCGCAGGCGCTGACCGCCGGCGCGTCCAACTACATGACGAAGCCCTTCACACCAGAGGCGATCGTCGCCGCCGTGAGCGCCCTACTCGAACCCGGAACCAGCTAGCTTGCCTGCCCCGCACCTGGCGGAGTTCGTGTCGGCTTACGTGCTCGAAGCCGAAGAGCACTTGAGCACGGCCAACACTCATCTGCTAGCGACCGAGACCGCGATTCGGGCCGGCGAATCGAACCTGCGCGGCGTGCGTGAAGTGTTTCGCGCGCTGCACACGGTCAAGGGCCTGTCGGCCATGGTCGGTGTCGAGCCCGTCGTGGTGCTTTCGCATCGCATGGAGGCGCTGCTGCGCACCGCCGATCGCACGCACGCGCGCTTGCCGCTGGGCGCGGTCGACGTGCTCTTGCGCGGAGTGCAGGCCATCGAACAGCGGGTGAGCGCCTTTCGCGATGGACGCGCGGTCGAGCCTGCCCCGGTTGGGCTACTGCGTGAAATAGACGCCTTCGACGCCGAGGCGCCCGAGAGCTTGGCCGGCGCGCGGCTAGCGCTCGACCTGCCGCCAGAGCTTTCGAGCAAGCTGGGCGCGGCCGAGCTCGAGCAATTGCAGATCGGGCTCGCGGGGGGCAAGCAGGCATTGTGCGTGACCTTCGAGCCATCCACCGAAAAGGCGGAGCGAGGCGTGACGATCAAGGCGGTGCGCGATGCGCTCGAGCGTCTTGGCGACATCGTCAAGGTCGTGCCGGTTTCGCTGCAAGGCTCGGCCAGCGGTGCGGGTCTGGCCTTCGCCATCATCATGCTGACGCTGCACGAGCAGGCGCAGATCGCACTTGCCATCGAAGGGCAGCTCGCGGTTTCGTCGGTTGCCGCTCCGGGGACGCCGGCGGAACCCGTGCTGACGTCCGAGCTCGAAATCGCCGAGCCAGAGCACGACTTCGAAGCGCAGCAGCAGGGCTTCGTGCGCGTCAATGTCACGCGTCTGGACGAGTCGGTGGAGCGCCTGTCGGCGTTGATCGTCAATCGCTTTCGCATGAATCGCGCGATCGCCAAGTTGACCTCGGCCGGGGTCGACACCCGCGAGCTCTTGCAAATCCAGAACGAGAGCGGCCGGCAGCTGCGCGATCTGCGCGGTGCCATCTTTCGTGTGCGCATGGTGCCCACGGCGGACCTGCTGGAGCGCATTCCGCTGCTCGTTCGCGGCTTACGCCGTGCGGTCGACCGCTTGGTAAGCGTGCAGATCGACGCGGGCACCACGGAGGTCGATAAGGCCGTGGCGGAGCGCCTATTCCCGGCGCTGGTTCATCTGGTTCGTAACGCGGTCGACCACGCCATCGAGTCGCCCGACGAGCGCCTGCGCCGTGGCAAGCCACAGGAAGGTCTGCTGAAGATCAGCTGCGCCGCGCGCTCCGACACCTGGCTCGAGCTGCTGGTGGAGGACGACGGACGCGGCATCGACGGCGAAGCCATCGCCAGAAAGGCTCGGCGCGACGTGCCCGCGTCGGAGGCCGCTTTGCTCGAGCTTTTGTGCGCTCCAGGCCTATCGACGCGCGAAGTGGCCACGACCACCAGCGGCCGGGGCATGGGCATGGAGATCGTCAAACGCATCGTCGAACAGCTGGGTGGCGAGCTATCGCTGCGCACGCAACTGGGGGTCGGCAGCACGTTCGTGCTCCGCGTGCCGCTGTCGCTGTCGATCGTGGATGGTTTTTCGTTCGAGTGTGGCCAGCAGCGTTTCGTGGTCCCGGTCTCGAGCGTCGACGAGATCATCGAGGTGGAAGATTCTGCCCTGGTCCGCAGCCCCTCGTCGGCGCGCGGCGGCCTGCCCGTATCGATGCTCGAGCGACGCGGCCGCGTCGTGCCGCTGCTTTCCCTGGCCGGTGTGCTGGGCCTTTCGGGCGGTGGCTCCGACAAGAAAGCCATGATCGTGCGGCGCGGCGCGGAAGCCGTTGCGTTCGCCGTCGAGCGCATGCTGGGGCAGCAAGAGGTGGTGGTGCGCCCGCTCGAGGATGAGCTGGTCCGCGTGCCCGGCGTGGCCGGCGCTACCGACTTGGGAGACGGCAAGCCCACCTTGGTGCTCGACCTGGCGGGGCTCGGGGCGGCGGTGAATCGTCGCCAGCTGGAGCTACATTCATGACGGGTCTTTACGTGGTTTTTCGGGTGGCGGAGGCTGAATACGCGGTGCCAGCCGCGCACGTGCTGCAGCTCGAGTCGTTCAGCGGCGTGACGGCGGTGCCAGGCACGCTGCCGCACGTCACCGGCATCGTTCAGGTGCGGGGCCGCATCGTGCCGATCATCGACTTGCGGCTGCTGTTTGGTGAGCCAGAGGCGGAGGCCTTGCTCGACACGCGCATCGTGATCGTCGAGCTGGGCGAGCGCACCGTGGGCCTGCGTGTCGACAGCAGTCGAGAGGTGCTCAAGCTCGAAGCCGAGCAGTTCCACGTCACGCCCACGGTGGTGACGGATCGCTCGCGGGGCTTCGTGAGCGGCGTGGCGCGCGTTGGCCCGCGCCTGCTGATGCTGCTCAATCTCGTGAAGGTGCTAGGAGAGGAAGAATTGCATGACGACTCGGACCACATCCTCGATGACGGCAGCGCTGGACGCCGCGCTCTCCCAGGCTGACGTGGCCGCGCGGGGTCCAGACGCGGTGGCGGCCGCGCTGGCCAAGCTCGGCGCGCTCGTGAACGAGCTGACCACGGCCTGCGAGCAGGACGCGTCGCAAGCCAATCAAATCCGCGGCGCGGCAGAGGCGGTCGCGAGCGCCCTCGAACAAGCCGGCAGCGGCGCACAGACCATGCTTCGAGATCAGAGCGCGATCCACGAGGCCGCCCAGGCCTTGCAAAAGGGCACCGAGTCGAC
>DATDEV010000531.1:0-2007 GCA_036522995.1 Polyangiaceae bacterium | reverse complement strand
TCGGCGACGGCGCCAACGACATCCTGATGCTGCAGACTGCAGGCTTGGGCATCGCGTTCCGCGCCAAGGCCAAGCTGCAGGAAGTGGCCAGCATGTCCCTCAACCACCACGAGCGCCTGGACACGCTACTCTACCTGATGGGCTGGAACGCGCGCGACCTACGCACCGTCTAGCGCGGGCTGCCGAGCTGCAGCTTGCCTCGCAGAAACTTCCGTGCCGGCAACGGGCCACTCCGTGAGGCACGACTTGGGCTGCCTCCATCCTGAGCTCTCGTAGCGATACCCTGCGAGATTCACAGGGATTCCGAGACTCGCACGGACGGTTCGACGGGATTAGTCGGCTTTGCGGGCGAGGTACAGGCCGTCGCCGATCGGCACGAGGCTGGCGCTGACACGCGGATCGGCGGCGATGTGCGCGTTGAGCGCGCGGATGCTGCATGTGCTGGCTTGCTGATTGGAAGCGTCGGCGACGGCGCCTCCCCACAGCACGTTGTCCACGGCCACCAGCCCTCCCGGCCGCAGCAGCGCCAGGCAGCGTTCGTAGTAGTCGAGGTAGCCCGCCTTGTCGGCGTCGATGAATGCGAAGTCGAAGCTGCCGGCCTGGCGGGAGTCGAGCAACTCGTCGAGCGTGGCGAGCGCCGGACGCAAGTGGAGCTCGATCTTGGAGTCCACGCCCGCCTCTCGCCAGTAGCGTCCTGCCACGTCGGTCCATTCGCGGCTGACATCGCAGGCGACCAGCCGACCGTCCGCCGGCAGGGCGAGCGCGACCACCAGCGAGCTGTAGCCCGTGAACACCCCGACCTCCAGCGCTCGCCTGGCGCCGACCAGCTTCACCAGCAGCGACAATAGCTGTCCTTGCTCGGGCGAGATCTGCATCCCACCGTCGGGCAAGCCGGCCGTTTCCTCGCGCAGTCGTCGCAAAATCTCGGACTCGTGTACGGAAGTCGCCAGCAAATAGCTCCGCAGCTCCGCGGTCATCGAGATGGTAGCGACGGACATGGCTAGAACATACACTACCGACATGTCTCCGCCCTGCTCGGTCCCGTGGGTGCTGGGGCCCCAGCCCCAGCGCGGCGCGCTCTACCTGTTTGCCATGACCGGTTCGCTCGCCGCGTGCTCGGCCCAGCCGGACAAGGCTCCAGCCGTGTTCGGGGGCGAGGGCGCTCAGGTCGAAAGCGTCTCGGAAAAACCGCTCCCAGCGGGCGCCGGCAAGCTGGAACCCGTCGGGCCCTGCGGCAAGAACGGACCGGTCGACACCGCACCGCTCGTCGACGATTTCGAAGACAACGACGGTCGCATCTTCAAGGCCTTCGAACGCGACGGCTTCTGGTTCACGGCCGGTGACAACAGCCCCGGCTCGACCATCTCACCGAGCGGCTCGTTCATGCCCGAGCAGCTAGCTCCCACCGAGGCGAGCAAGGAGAATCATTTCGCCGCGCACTTCAAGGCCGCCGGGCAAACGCAGTGGGGCGTCGTGTTCGGGACGGCACTGAGCTGGACGCAAAAGGGCGTGAAGTGTCCGCTCAACCTGTCGGGCTTCGCCGGCGTGCGCTTCCGCGCCAAGGGGCCCGGCAGCGTGCGTCTCTCTCTGGCCGTGCCCGAGGTCACGCCCAAGGACGGCGGCGGCACCTGCACCGAGGGCTGCTACGACGCCCACGGCAAGCTATTTCTGCTCAGCAAAACCTGGGATAGCTACGAAGCGCGCTGGGAAAAGCTGGCGCAAGCCGGCTGGGGCACGGACGCTCGCTTCACGCCGGAACGCATCGTGAACTTGGCCTTCAACGTGCCCGTAAAGTCGCTGCCGATCGAGTTTTGGCTCGACGACGTCGAGCTGATTGCCAAGTCGGCGCCACCGCCGAAGGCGGCTGCGCCGTAGAGATGCGCTGGGCGCTGCTGATCGAGCTGGGCCTGTTGGTCGCCAGCCTGGGTTGCGGCAGCCCGTCAGCGCGTGGCGCTGCCGAAGCGCCGCGCGAGCTTGCACCGCACGCCAAGTTGCTGCCGGCGCGCA
>DATDEV010000530.1:0-7346 GCA_036522995.1 Polyangiaceae bacterium | reverse complement strand
TCGGGCTGGGTATTACGCTGGGACTGCTACTCGGAGCCGTGAGCGTGCCCTTGCCGGGCGGCGCGAGCCTCTCGCTGGGGCTGGCGGGAGGGCCTCTGGTAGTGGGGCTCGTTCTCGGCCGCCTCGGCCGCACCGGCCCGCTGGTGTGGGCGCCTCCGTACGGAGCGAACCTCACGCTGCGTCAACTCGGCGCCGTGATGTTCCTGGCTGGGGTGGGGCTGCGCGCCGGTGGCACGCTGCGGGTTTCGCCTGGCCTTGGCGACGTGCTGAGCATGCTCGTTGCCGGCGCTGCGGTGACGGCGCTCGGTGTGTGCGCGGCCATGTACATCGGACACCGGCTGCTGCGCATTCCCTTGGCCGTGATGGTCGGAACGCTCGCCGGAATTCAAACCCAGCCAGCCGTTCTGGCGTACGCCATCGAAAGAACGCAGAAAGACACGCCCAACATCGGCTACGCGAGCGTCTTCCCGGTAGCCATGATCGCCAAGATCCTGCTCGCGCAAGCGCTGCTGCAGCTGCTGGGTCGGCCCTAAAATACCGGCGAAACCTGCGCTCTAGCGCCGGTTGTTGACATATTCCGATATGGGAATATGATGGCCGACATGGCTCGAGCAGCGACGACCTCCGATGCGTTCAACGCCATCGCCGAGCCGCAGCGGCGGCAGATCCTGGTTTTGGTGCGGGGCGGCGAGCGGCCGGTGACCGAGCTGGCCCAGGCTCTGGGGATGAGCCAGCCGCAGGCGTCCAAGCACCTGCGGGTGCTGCGGGAGGTCGGGCTGGTGCGGGTCCGCGGGGCGGGCAAGCAGCGGCTGTACGGGCTGGACGCCCGCGGGCTGCGGCCGCTGCACGAGTGGCTGGGTGGCTTCGAGCAGTTCTGGAGCGGGAGCTTCGAGCGGCTGGACGAGTACGTGCAGGATCTGAAACAGGCGAGACGAAAGGGACCAGCGGATGGCGACGACAAGTAGCAGCAGCGAGCCAAAACACGCGACCTCGGAGCGCGAGATCGTGATCTCCCGCATCATCAGCGCACCACGGGAGCTGGTGTTCGAAGCGTTCACGCAGGTCCGGCACCTGTCGCGCTGGTGGGGACCGGACGGGTTCACCACCACCACGCGCTCCTTCGAGTTCCGCGTCGGCGCGGTCTGGGACTTCGTGATGCACGCGCCGGACGGCACCGACTACCAGGAGTGGATCACCTGGCGGGAGATCGCAGCGCCGGAGCGGCTCGCGCTGCTGCACGGCGAGTCCCGCGACGACCCCAACGCCTTCGAGTCGGTCCTGACCTTCGAGCCCGCCGGCGACGAGACCCGGATCGTGATGCGCACGGTATTCCTTACCAAGGAGCTCCGCGACCAGGCGGTGGAGAAGTACCACGCGGTCGAGGGCGGCGAGCAGACCCTGGGCAACCTGGCGGCCTACGTCGCCGAGCTCACGAAGGGAGCGGCGAGCTGATGGCCGGGAAAGTATTCTTCAGCGTGACGATGTCGCTCGACGGTTTCATGGCACCCGAGGAAGTGCCGTACGAGGACGTCTTTTCGCCCGCGAAGCAGGACGACCCGGCGGTCAGGCGCTGGATGTCGAAGTGGTCGGAGCTGCAGTCGTGGGTGTTCCCGCTGCGCTGGTTCCGGGAGAATCTCAAGCTCGGCGAGGGCGGGGAGGAGGGCGTCGACAACGACGTCGTGCGGCAGACGTTCGAACGCACTGGCGCCAGCGTCATGGGCAAGCGGATGTTCGACGCCGGCGAGCTGTCATGGCCGGAGGACGCGCCGTTTCACGCGCCGGTGTTCGTCCTCACCCACACCAAGCGCGAGCCGTGGCAGCGGCCGGGCGGCACGACCTTCCACTTCGTCAACGACGGCATCGAAAGCGCGCTCGCCCAGGCCCGCAAGGCCGCCGGTGACCGCGACGTCCGCATCGCCGGCGGCGCCGAGACGATCCAGCAGTACCTGGACGCCGGCCTGCTCGACGAGCTCTCGGTCACGCTCTCGCCCGTGCTGTTCGGCAGCGGCATCCGCCTTTTCGACCGTGTGGACGCCGAACGCCTGGCCCTGAAGCAGGTCCGCAGCGCCGCCTCGACCCGGGTCACCCACCTGACCTACAGCGTCAACAAGCGCTAGCCAGGAGCGCGGAGTAGCGCCCTCGCCACGTCACTAACGAAATGACTAGCGCGTAATGATCGGCTCAATACGTACGTGGATGTGGCGGTCGTGGGAAGCCGGAGCGGGTGCGTGCTGTGCGCACTCTCGAACGTGGCGCTTAGCGTCGGCCGCGCGTGCGGGCCCTGCCACTACATCGACCCACTGCGCGGCTGGCGCACCGACTCGAATGCTGGTGCGCAGCTGGACTCTCCTTGACAAGCTCGGCCCAATCCTCGATTCATTGTTGGATAGGCCTGGATTGAATTGAGCGTGGGTGCTCGATCGCCTGGCCGAGGGAAGGTCGACATGCGTCAGTTTCAGTTGTTCGGAGTGGCTGTGGCGTGCGCTGTGGCCGGCGGCTGTGGCGCGAGTGACGACGAAGCGACGGGTAGCACCTCACAGGCTATTCACGGCGCCGCCGAGCCGGTTGGGCTGAGCCTGCGTTTCGTCAATGGCCAGGCCGCACCTTTGACACTACTGGGCCGCTTTGCTCGCTACCCGCAGGAAATCGATCTGAGCGAGACCGTGGCGTCCACCACCGACGACGGTATTGCACCCTTGATTCAGTCGAGCGGGTTTTCCGCGCTGGACTGGTCGGGCGTCACGCAAGTCGAGGAGCTTTGGATACCGAGCCTCGACGGCACGCTCACGCGCGAACGCTACTTTCGCGGCGCGAACTGGATGGAACAGCCGTCGCAATTCGAGCTAGTGGCGCTCAGCGCGAGCGGCGCCGCGGTCGGCCAGCCTTGGGTCACTCAAGCCGGTCGAGACGACCGGCTCGACGGCGGCGACGACACCTTCGTCAGGCGCTTCGTGGCACGGCAGTCCGCGTTTGGATGCAGCAGTGTCGGGAACTGCGCGGGAGCGTCGTTCGTGGCCGAGGGCTTGGTGCAGGTGCGCGACGCGCTCGATCCGGAGCATGAGGCTCGCCGCGTTCCGAGTAACGCGGTCGCCTTGCGCCTGACGTGGAATCGCCTGCCCGGCGTGAGCTACGAGGTCAGCATCGCTCAGCAGCCCACGAGCTGCACACAGCCCAGTTACGGTTTCCAGGTCAGCCTGGAGCCCGCTGGAGCACCCGCCAACGGCCACTACTACGCTCCCGGCGAGCAAGTCAGTCTTCGAGTGACGTTCCGCGATGGGCAAGGCACGCGCCTGCACCCCGAGGGGCAGCTGCCGACCTATGGCGAATTCGTAGCCGGACAGGTGGACAGTGGGCTCCGCTACCTCGATCTGTCCCTGCAGACGCGGTTGTTTTACGCGCTCAAACACCGCGAGAGCAACCTGCTGGCGGTGCTGTCGGGACCCACGAACAAGTTGAAGACCCCCACGACCGTGGTGGATCCCAACGCCTTCTTCGGCCCGCAGGTGCCGTTCGCTACCACGGCGGTGGATGGATACACTGCAGTCGGAGTGACGGTACCGCCCGCGGCGATCATTTTCGGCGGCTTTACCGATCCCGCCCTTTGGTCGCTGCCCGTGTCGGATCTGCTCAACTTTACCATCCCGGCTGATGCCGAAGCTGGCACCTACGTGGCAGCCATCAAAGCCCGCCGCGACTATGCGGGCGAGGCCCTCAATCGCGGCGCCACGCTCGAGCTTCAGGTGGGCCAGGCGCAGCCTTCGGCTTACACGCCGAAGACGGCGTGTAGCGCCTGTCACTCCGCGCAAGAGAAGACGAGCTTCAGTCAGATCTTGCACGGCATCGGCGATCGGCGCGCCTGCTTCGGATGCCATGCTTCACTCGGCATCGAGCTCGACAACGTGCTCGACGTGCGCGTGCACGCCATTCACGATCGCTCGCACCGCTTCGAGCCGGGCATCGAGCAGTGCTCGACCTGCCACCTCACGCCGCCTAGCGGTCCGGCGCGTGGCGTTTTGCCCTAGGGCGCCCGGAAGCTTCGGCTTGACGCTCGATGAACGAAAGGGTGAGATGGACAGCGTCATGGTCCTGGAGCGGGAAAGACCAAGCTGGGCCATCACCAAGGTTGCGGCTTCGGGCGCTATCTACTTGCGCTTCGTGGGTCCCACCAGGACCTCAGAGACGGCCGACTTCATCAACGCGCTTTCGGAAATGATGCCACCCGACGAAGCCAAGATCATCTTCGACCTGCGCCAGGTCGTCGGCCACAACCCGGAGACCAAGGAGCCGATCAAGGCCTGGCTGCTCGCGAACAAGGCGAGAATCGCGAACATTACCGTGATCGTGCCCAAGAGCGGGGCGATTCAGAAGATGGTCACGGCGGTGATCGCGTTGGCGACCGGGGTGAGGATTCGCATCCGCGACGACGCGGCCGAGGACGTTCCGGCGCTCCACGTTTAGACGGCAAAGAGGGCGGACTTGGAAAGCGAGGTACGCCACGCGCTGCGAGCCGAGCCGACGCGCGACGAGCTGCTACGGCGCTGTGAAGAGCTGCAGCGCATCGTCGACGCGATTCCCAATCGCAAAGAGCTGGAAGGTCGGCTGCTGCAAGCCCAAAAGCTCGAAAGTATCGGCAGGTTGGCGGGTGGCGTGGCTCACGATTTCAACAATCTGCTGACCAGCATCTTCGGGCTCATCGCCCTGGCGCAGCGCGCAGTGCCGACCGAGTCGATGGCGCACGAGTACCTGGCGCTATTGCGCCTGGCCGCCGAAGGCGGGGCCAACCTCACCAAGCAGCTGCTCGCGTTTGCGCGCCGTCAAATCATCGAGCCGCGGCTGGTCGATCTGAACACGTTGGTGCTCGACGCCGCGCAGCTGTTGGAGCGGGTACTGGGTGAAACCATCGAGGTCGTGGTCGAGCTTTGTAGCCAGCGCTTGCCGGTCAAAGTCGATCCCAATCAGTTCTCGCAGCTGCTGCTCAATCTGGCGCTGAACGCGCGTGACGCGATGTCCGGGGGCGGCAGGCTGGTGTTTCGCAGCGGGCTGTCGCTCACGGCCCCCGAGTCGTGCGCCGGTCGCTACGCGACGCTGGCCGTCATCGATACCGGGGGAGGGCTGAGCGACGAGGCGCTCGAGCACCTGTTCGAGCCCTTCTTCACGACCAAGTCGCTCGGTCAGGGTACGGGCTTGGGGCTGGCAATGTGCTACGGCATCGTCAAGCAGAACGGGGGTCAGATCGCGGTCGAGAGCACGACGGGTGTGGGCACCACGTTCACCATTTATCTGCCCGAGGTCGACGCCGAGGTCGAGCCGACGCGACAGCGCCCGAGCGTGCCAGTGGAGGTGGGGCGCGAAACCGTGCTGTTCGTGGAAGATGACGACCTCTTGCGACACTTGACGGTTCCCGAGCTGGCGAGGCACGGCTACCGCTTGATCGAAGCCGCCAATGGCGAGGAGGCCCTGAAGGCGGCGGTGGAGCACACAGGTCCCATCCACCTGTTGATCACCGACGTGATCATGCCACAAATGGGCGGCATCGAGCTGGCGCGGCGCTTCGAAAAGCTCCGCCCGGCCGTGCCGATCCTCTTCATCTCGGGGTACACCAACGAAGAGATCGACGTCGGTGAATCACTGCCGAACCTGTTGCCGAAGCCGTTCACGAGCGACGCGCTGCTGGTCCGGGTTCGTCAGCTGCTCGACGCCCGTCAGCGGCAGCCCGAGCTCTAGGCGGCTCAGGCGAACAGGTCAGCGCCCAGTTGCTGCTCTCGGATCGTGATCCTCACGCCGACGGCCAGCCCGATCGCCGCGGTGGCCATTTTCAGCATGGTTTCCGCTTCGGGCACGACGACCACCACCTCGCGGATAGCCGGCTTGTGCAGCAGCAGCCAGGCCTTCATCGGCTCTTTCGTCTCTGGATTGTAGCCGGCGAGCCGTCTGAGATCGAAAACGAGGGTGACCGGCGTCGGGGGCATCTGTTCGGTGAGCGCGGCCAGGAACTCCGAGAACACGCGGCTCGGGGTGGGCCCGACGAAGGTCAGCACCAGCGAGTCGCCCTCCGCGCTCGGCTCTACCGACCAAGCGCTGTCCGCTGCACGCGCCGCCATCGCAGACCAACACTGCGGGCGACCTCGCCCGTCGTCAACCTCAGGTTTTCCGGGCAACTTTCAGATCGCGGTCTGCGCCCCCTTTCGTGACGCTGCGGCCGCCCAGGAATCGTTCGAAGTCGGCCAGCTCCTGCTGGAGGCCTTGCTTGAAGGCGCGGGCGGAGGGCGGCTTGCCTGTGACGTAGCCGAAGCTCGCGCTCAAGCGGCCGGAGGCGACGCTCAGGTTGCCCCAGCCCACGACTTGCTCACGCCACAGCAGGGGCAGCGCGTAGTAGCCCAGCTTGCGCTTGGCCGCCGGCGTGTAGGCTTCGAAGCGATACTGCCAGCCCCAGAATAGCTCGAAGCGCCGTCGATCCCAGACCACGGGATCGAAGGGCGCCAGCAGGCGCACGCGCTCGTCAGCGGGGTCGCTGCGCCCTGGCAAGGCTTCTCCGGCTGGCCAGAACCAATCAGTGCCCTCCAGGTGCGCGCTGGCCAGTCGCTGCTTCGCGCGTTGGACGGCGTTTTTCAAGCTGCCCCGCCATTGTGGCGTGCCGTGGCGGAGCCGGGCGATCAGCTGCACCAGGCTGGCGGCGGGTAGCGGCGCGTACTTGTGAATCGCAAAGTCGATCAAAGCATCGAGGCTCGACTCGTCGCCTTTGGCTCGCTTCGCGGTCGCGCTCGAGATCGCGGCTGGCGCATACAGGCGAATCCCAGCCTCGCGCGCGGCCACGCGCAGCAGGCCGCGGTAGTGCAGCTGATCGAGTAGCCGTGTCGTGGTGTTCGAGGCGCCGCCCCACCAATTCGTTTCGGTGCCCAAGCCGAGCTGCTGCTCCACGTCGCGCGGGTGGACCCGGCCCTGCTGCTTGACGAAGTCCAAAATCTGCCGCGCTTGGCGGGCGCGTGCCTTGGACATGGCCGTGAGCCCCGAGCGCGGATGCAGCAGCGCCTGAAGCTCGGGCGGCATGAAGCCGTAGTTGATGAAAAAATCCTCTTCGATGCCGAGTCGAGCGTAGAGGCGTTCTAGATCGCCGGCGCGATAGTCGACGACGCGCTGGCGCAGCGTGAGATCTTGAGCACGCGCTGGCGCGCGGATCGGATCGGCCTGAACGAAGCCGAGGCGCTTGATGGCGCGCTTCAGTGTCGTCGGCTCGAATAGGCTGCGCGCGATAGCGTGGCGGCGCAGTTCGCTCAGCAGGACCATCGCCGCAATCGTAGCCCTTCTCGCGCGCCGTTACGACGCGCTGTCTCAGCGTGAGAAATTGT
>DATDEV010000529.1:0-5022 GCA_036522995.1 Polyangiaceae bacterium | reverse complement strand
GGTTGCCGCGGAAGTGAGTGATGCCGAGGGGGAGGCCAGGGTGAGGCTGCTCTCGGTGGGCGTGGTGTTCGACGCCTATCCGGTGGACGGCAAGGTTTCCTTCAAGGTGGGGCTCGGTGTCCAGCTGGTGAACGCGAGCATGACCGGTCAGGCCGAACCGCCCTGGGCAGGCCAGGACGACTCGGTGCTGGTAGCGGCAGGCGTAGCGCGAACGGGCGTGGCGCTTCGGCTCTCGGGGCGGGTGCGAGCAGAGCTCAGCGCTTTCGCCGGTGTTTGTTCGCCGCGTATCGCGGTGCGTGTCGCCGGCCGAAACGTTGCCGATTTCGGCCAGCCGTTCATCGGCGGGTCCTTGGGCTTGGCTTGGGGCGTCTTTTGAGACGCTCGGCGATTTGCGCGTCTCGCCCCTTCCGACCGAGCCCACGCTTGAACGCTCCGACCTCGCACGAAATTTCCGGTGAGTCACGGCCCGTCGAGCGGACCGCGTTGGCGCTTGGTCGCTTGGTCGCTTGGTCGCTTGGTCCAGAAGAAATGAGGGTTATGTCCTTGCGCTTTGACGAGTTCACGGAAAAGCTTGAGGGGCAGCTTGTTGGCTCAATCTCGAGCCCTTTATTGGAGGCTTCGGTTCGATGAAAGCAGCTAAGGCGTGGTGCATGGCGGGAGTCCTGGTGGTCGCGGGCCTCTCGACAGTGAGCTGCGGCAAGGACGAGGGCAAAGGCAACGATGACACCGGCATGATCATCGGCGGCAACGGTGGCAGCGCCGGCAGCAGCGGTAACCCTGGCCGGGCTGGGGGTGGCAACACGAGCACCGGCGGTACCGGCGGTACCGGGCAGACCTTCACTGCCACGCGCCTTGGCCAGCCCTGCGAAGCCGACTCGCAGTGCGATGACCCGGCTGCGCCTGGCCTAGTCTGCATCACGGCAAGCGACGACCTCGGTAACGGAGCGCCGCCCAACGGCTTGTGCTCTGCGCCCTGCATGGCCACCGCAGCAGGCGACAACTGCGCAGACTACGGGCCGGGCGCCTTTTGCTACCCGTTCAGCACCGACACCAACGCCACGGAAGGCTACTGCGTCGAGGGCTGCTTCTTCGGTGACATGGGCATCACCGCCACCAAGTGCCACGATCGCCTCGACTTTGCCTGCAGCCCCGCAGGCCTCGGCAACACGCAGGACCCCTGCGGTGACAGCACCGAGTGTCAGGCGGGCGAGGTCTGCTTGAGCGGCACGTGCCAGGTCGTCTTCGCTGGCTGCTTGCCGGCGTGTCGCGGCGACATCGACTGCGCCGAAGGCAAGTTCTGCGATCTCACCTTCCTGGCCGGAACCTGCGTCGACGAAAAGCCGCCGGGCAAGGGGCTCGGCGAGCCGTGCAGCATCGTGGGTGACGAGCCCGACGACTGCATCGGTTTCTGCCAAGAGGATACGGAGGGCGGGTCCACAGGGCACTGCCAGTCGACCTGCAGCCTTGGTTCGGCGTGCGCGTACGACAACGAGCTGGCGCGGTTCAAGGGCGCTTGCATCACTCCCACCCTCTTCAGCCCGGAGGGTGACGTGGCGGTGGGTGATTGGGGCTTTTGTCGGCCGACCTGCAACTGCGCGGCCGAGTGCAACGATGCGGAGCTCGGCTGCTACAAGGTCACGGAAATCACGCTGCCGACCGACACCGAGACCGGCTACTCCGGCGCGGGCCTTTGCTTCGGCATCGACCCGGCGGAGCCTCAGTACGATGAGTGCGTGTCGATGGGCGGCGCCGGCGGCATGACCGGCGCCGGTGGCGATACCTCCTCGGCTGGCGGTGCATCGGCGGGCGCTGGCGGCGCACCCTGACCGAGGCGGAAGGCCAAACAGAGCTCGCTCGAGGCGGCTTCCGGCAACCTGAGTGCTAGGAGTGCGCTGCGAGCGCACTCGACGACGTCGGCATCCGGGAAGCGCGTCTCGACCTGCTCGGCCCCGGTGAGGGCGCCTTGCTCGTCGACTGCGACTCGAAAGGCCAGGCGTCCCCAGAGCTTGGGATCTCTGGTTCGGGCGCGCTCGTAACACGCGCCCAGCGCTGGCAGTGCCGCTTGGAGCGTGGCGCTGCCAGACGAGCCGAGCCTTGGGCCAGGCGTTTGCTCGGGAGCCCGCGGTGGCACGGGCGCGTGGCCCGGCCACTGCTTCAGACTGAGCTCGATGTCGAGCTTGCGGCCCGCGCCGGGACTGAAGTCGAGCGAGCGAGCTCGCTCCAGCACGCAGCGGGCGTAGTCGCGTTCCGAGCCGCCGCCCACGCTCCGCGACCCGAGCACCTTGCCGTGCGCGCCGAGCGTCAGCCGGACCCGCGCCGAACGCTCGGATTTGCGCGCGGCGCGCTCTGCCGCCTCGAAACAGGAGCGCATCGGCCAGTAGCCGCTGCTGCGCGCGACGCGCAGCAGGCGCTTGCTCGCGCCTTTGGGAGCGCGTGACAGCAGCTCCACGTCGATGACGACGCGCGTGCCCGGATGGTAGCCGGGGCGATTGGCGGGGTGCGCTGGATCGGAGCTGCCGCCGAGCGCCCATTGGAGCAGCTCGTCGTCGCGAGCCAGCGTGAGCATCTCGGTCGCAAGGCGCGGGTGTCCTAGCGCCGAATACGCTGCTTCGAGCACGATCGGCGGCGGGGGAGCCGGCGCTGCTGCCGGTCCTTCAGCTGCGGCGAGGGGCGCCGCGGCTGAAGCGCCGGTGCTCGCGTGGGCGCTGGGCGGCAGGGGGTCGAGCGGCGTTGGCGCCGGGAGCGAAGCGAGCGCCGGGGCAGGGGGAACGGCTGGAGCGGGCCGTGCAGCGGGCGCAGGTGCGCAGCCTGGGAGCAGCAGGCACAGCCATGCCACGGTCGCGCGCATGCGCGTCCATAACACGGCCGACGCGGCTCGCCGAAATCGCGGCTACAGCTCGATTTTGGCGCCGACCTGCAGCCAGCGGGGCGCGTTCGGCCTCGCCCCGTAAGGGCGATGCGAGACGATGTCCCGTTCGTTCAGCACGTTGCGCAGGTTCCCGTAGAGCTTGAGCGGTCCGATCACCCGCACCTGCATGCCGACGTCGAGCCAGAGCTGCTTGTCGGTCGCGAGCGTCTCGGAGAGCGGCTCCTGACCCGCTTGTTCGCGCATGCGCGCCACGTAACCCAGCGTAGCGTAGGCGGAGGCCCGTTCGATGGCCACGCCCAGGGTGGCGTTGAGCTGGTGGCGAGGCACGTAAGGGATCTGGTCCCCGCTGCTCACGTCGCCGTAGATGGGGTCTTTGGAGGTGAAGCTGTTGGCGAACTTCGCCTGCGTGAAGGTGTAGGCGAGCTGCATCGGTAGCTTGAGCTTGGTACCGATGGCAACCTCGTGCGCGGCGTAGGCCTCGATACCGTATATGTGAGCTTTGCCAGCGTCGAACTGGCGGTCCAGATCCTCGTCGACGCAGCCGCTCGAGAGCGTGCAAACGTCGGTCATGTTGGAGTAGTCGTTGAAGAACCCGATCAGCTCGGCGCGCGCTGGGCCCCGGCTGTAGCGTGCGCCAGCTTCGTAGTTGACGCTGTATTCGGGCTCGACGACGTCGTCGCTACCTGGCGGCGGTGGGCTGAAGCCGCGGTACACGCCGCCCAGCAGGCCACAGCTGTCGGTCGTTGCCCAGTAGAGACCTGCGCCAGGCATGAATGCCACGTCCGAGCCATGGGTCGTGCTACTGGTCATCTCGTCTTCGCTCCGCGAGCGGATGATCTCGACGCGCAGACCGGGCGTCAGCGTGAGCGAGCGCCAGGTGATGGCATCCATGACATGGAGCGCCAAGGCGTGTGTGCTGTCCGTATCGACCACCGTGACCTCGGTCGGCAAACCGGCTGGCACCAGGCTGCCGCTGACCATCGCGAACGCATCCTGGCTGTGGCGGCGGTGGATCTCGTCGTAGTGGAAGCGTGCGCCGAGCTCGAAGCGCTGCTCGACGGGGCCGTCGCTGCGCTGGTACTCGGCAATGCTCTGCACGCCCTGGCTGATGAACTCGCGGTCGTTGGGCCCGACCCAAACGTTCTCGGCGGCGGTCGAGGTGTCGCTCTCGCCGCGCAAGACCGCCAGGTATCCGGCATTGACCGGATCGTTGGGGTTGGTCAGGACCGGGAACAGCTGAGCGCCGCCCAGCTCGTTGACCTTGCGCCAGACTCGAGCGTAGTTGTGCCGGTAGGCGGCGCTCTTCAGCTTGAAGTGGTGCTTCGGTGCGTCGTACTCGTGAAAGAGCACGACCGAGGCGCGATGATTCTTCATCTGATCGAGCTCGCTGGCGGGATAGCGGCGATCGGGAGTGGCGCGCAGGTCCGCGTCGGTCAGGCCCAGGTAGGTCTCATTGGAGATCTCGTCGGCGTAGGCCAGCTTGAGCAAGAAGCGGTTCTGCTGCTCGGCGTGCGGATCGAGCACGAAGCTGAATTTGGCGAGCCAGTCGTTGCGGGTCGAGCCAGTGTCGCCACCGTTCGGGAGCTCCTTGAAACCCTCGTTGTGCAGGTTGACGCCGCTGACCAGAAATCCGAGTTGCTCGTTGCTGGAGCCAAACCAGCCATCTGCTTTGGTGTAGCCGTACTCACCGAAGCCGAGATCGAACCCGCCGCTGGTCTTGGTCGGAATGGGACGCGAAATGAAATCGATGGCGCCGCCCACCGTCTGCGGACCGTAGGCGATCGCCGAAGGCCCCTTGATCACGCGCACGGCCGACATGCGCGTGATGAGCGGAAAGTAGTAGGCGGCCGGCGCCGAATACGGGGCGGGGCCGAACAGTATCCCGTCCTCCATCAGCGTGAGCTTCTTGCTCCGATCCGGGTTGGCGCCCCGGATGCCCAGATTGGGACGCAAGCCGACGCCATCCTCGATGCGGACGTACACGCCCGGCACTTGCTGCAGAACAGCCCCCGGGTCGTCGTACTCGCTCCGTTCGAGCTGCTTCTTGCCGATCACGTGCGCGGAGCCGGGCGTGCGCGCGACGCGCGTGCCGACGATCGTGACCTCGGAAGGAGCTGGCTCGCTCGGCGTAGGGGCGTCGGGCACCGGCGCTG
>DATDEV010000528.1:0-3761 GCA_036522995.1 Polyangiaceae bacterium | reverse complement strand
TCGCCATTCTTCCCGCAGCGCGAGCCGGGTTTGATAAGTGGTGCACTGACGTGTAGACCTGCGGGGAAATGGCCAATTTCGATGCTGACGCGCCTGACGCGCTCCTGCACGCGCCAGGCGCGGATCCGCTCGCGGTGCTGGGCACCTGGTACGACGAAGCAACCAAGCAGGGTGAAGCGATGCCGGATGCCATGACCCTGGCGACGGCGACGCGCGACGGTCGGCCCTCGGCTCGCATCGTGCTCTTCAAGGGCGTCGTGCGCGGCGGAGTGCTGTTCGTGAGCAACTATCAAAGCCGCAAAGCGCGCGAGCTCGCTGAAAATCCGCAGGCGGCGCTGGTGATGCATTTCCCCCTGTCGCAGCGGCAGGTCAGGCTCGAAGGGCTGGTGGAGCGCGCCAGCCAAGCCGAGTCGGATGCCTACTTCGCGAGCCGCCCGCGCGGCTCGCAGCTCGGCGCCTGGGCCTCGCCCCAGAGCCAGGTCCTCGCTTCGCGCGACGAGCTGCTGGGGCTGGCGCGCGCAGCGGAGCAGCGCTTCGGTGAGGGCCCGGTGGCGCGGCCCGAGTTCTGGGGCGGCTATTTGCTCGTTCCGCAGAGCGTGGAGCTATGGCTGGGTAAGTCCGATCGCTTGCACGATCGCTTCAACTACCTCAAGCGCGACGATGGCAGCTGGAGCGTCGAGCGGCTCGCTCCGTGAGCCTCCCGCTCACACGAAGCGTTTGGGGCGCAGCGACTTCTCGATCAGCTCCCAGTGCTCCGGCGGCGTGACGACGCCGATCGCTTGGTGGCCGGGCGCGCTCGAGGCTGTGACCAGCGCCAGCTCGGAGGCGCCATGCTGCTCGAGAAAGCCACGCAAGTGGCGCTGGAAGTGCTCGGCCGTCGGCGCGGCCCGCGGCCCGTAGAAGTCCCAGAAGTACGTGCGCTGCTCCGGCTCGCTCATCGGTTGCCGAGATACAGCATGCTCACCAGGACCAGCCACACCACACCCAGGTAGTGCCAGTACTGAGCGCACAGACTGAGCCCCTCGTGCGTCGAGCTGGAGTACTTGCGACCAGTCGCGTGGTAAACCACGATGCCGAGCGGCACGAAGCCGCCCAGCACGTGCAGCGCGTGCACGCCGGTGAGCAGGTAGAAGGTGGACAGGTAGAGCGAGGGCGCGTCGCTCGGGGGCCGCATCGAGAACCAGTTGGCCGTCTGGGTGAGCAGAAATAGCGTTGCCAGCGCGCCGGCCGCACCGAGCCAGCGCTTGACCGCCTCGAGCGCGTTCGACTTGATGGCGCGCTGCGCCTGCCAGATCGAAACCGAGGTGAACACGATCAGCAGCGTGCTGAAAAGCAGACCGTGGGGCAGGTCGGGCAAGCCCGGCGCGCGGAACTGCGCGGCGTTCAGCCGCGTGAACCAAAAGCCGATGATCGTCGCGGTAAACAGCACGCTCATCGAGCAGAGCAGCACGATGAGCCCCAGCTGGCGCGCGCTCAGCCAGGGCAGGCTGGCCGCCTCGGCGGGCGGCTTTTCGGCGGGTTGGCTCAACATACTCGTACTGCTGTCGCGCTCTCGCGTTGCTTGGCGGCTGTCATACCACTATTCTGCGGTTCCGCTGCGAACGGCGTTTTTCAGAACGGTCCTGGCCAGCGTGCTGGCTGGGCTCACCCTGGTCTGGGTCGACGCACAAGTGCGCGAGGGCTGGCCCTACATCCCGACCTCGCAGCATTGGCGCTGGTCCCTGCTGCTGTATGCGGCGGTGGGCGCCGTGCTGGGCGCGCTCGCGCACGCGGCGCTGTGGGCGGAGGCGCGCTGGAGTGGCAAACAACCGCTCGCCCTGCGCGGGGTATTTTTTGCCGCCCTCGGCAGCGCGCCGCTGGCCAATGTCGCGGTTTGGGCGTTCACGGGCGAAGCGGTGAGCGCGACGCGCTGGAGCACCTTCGGCCCGGCGCTGCTATTTCTGCTGGGCGCCAGCGGCATCTGGTGCGCGGCGTGGCTCGCGCTGTGGGCGGCGCGCGCCGCAGAGCGTGGTCAGCGTGGTCAGGTGCTCGCCGTCGCGCTCGCGTCCGGGGCGCTGGGGCTTCAGATCGCCCACGTCGACTTGACCAGCTATGTCGCGCTTTATGGGCGCTTGCACGCTGCGCTCGAGGCAGGGGCTTGGGTCTCGCTGGCGCTCGGCTTTGGTCTGCTCTTGCGGCTGGCCGTCCAGAGAGCGCCGGCTCTCGAGCGCCTCAGCGCCGCGCTCGGCAGCGCCGCGCTGCTGGCCGCTGCCGCCCTCGTGCTGAGCGCAGGCCTGCGCACCGGCGTCGAGGGCGCGCTCAGGCACGTGTTCCTGGAGGACGTGTACGTCGGGCGCATGCTCCGCCGGCTGCAGCTCGTGGAGGCGTTCGCTGCCGATCCGCGCGGTTTTCGCAGCCTGCCGCTGTCGCGCCTGGAGACACTGCGCAAGCGCTACGGCCTGATGCAGCTGGCCGAGGATGCTGCCTGGCGCGCGCCCCCGACCCCGCCCAGCCCGAGCCTGCAGGGCGAGCTCTGGCGGCTGCGCGATCCGCTGCGGCGCTACAACGTGATCGTCTACTACGTCGACACGCTGCGCGCCGATGTGGCGGCGGATCGCAAGACCATGCCCAACCTCTCGGCCTTCGCCGACGGCGCGGTGCGCTTTCGGCAGGCTTACTCGGCGAGCTCGGACACGCTGCGCTCCCTGCCAGCGCTGACTGGCGGCGACTACGACATCCTGACGACCCCCAAGAACGACGTGCTGCGCATGGCGCGCCGCGCCGGCTACGCCTCCACGCTGGTGATCCCCCAATCGGCGCAAGACTTCTTGTCCAAGCTGCGACCCGAGTTTCGCTTCGATCGCACGCTCAGCATCGCCGACCACCCGGAGCGTCAGGAGGTCTGGGGCTACGGAGCGGATCGGCCGACCTCCGGGCAAATCGTCGATCGCACGCTGGAGCTGCTGGATACGCCGCGCCGCAAGGGTCAGCCATTTCTGTACTGGCTGTTCAACTTCGACCTGCACAATTGGCGTGAGCTGTCGAATCAGCACGTCGAAGCTGCCCAGGCGCGCTTCGACATCCGCGACGAGCCCGAGGCCTTGCCCTACCGCTACCGCGCGGTAGCGGCTGCGGTGGACGCCGAGTTCGGTCGACTGGTTCAGGGGCTGGAGCGTCGCAAGCTGCTCGAAGACACGGTGATCCTCTGCGTGAGCGATCACGGCGAGGCGCTCGGTCGTGACGGCTTCTGGGTGCACTCGGTGTTCCTGTGGGAGGCGCTCGTGCGGGTGCCACTGATCCTCAAGGCACCGGGCCTGCCGCCGCGCGAGGTGAGCGAACGGGTGTCGCTGGTCGACGTTGCGCCGACCCTGGCCCGCTACATGTCGCCCAGCCCAGACATGGCCGGCTATGCGGGCGAAGACTTGCTGCTGCGCCTGCTGGAGCCGAGCCCTCCGCGGCGGCTGCCGATCCTGCTGGTGTCGGCCTCCAAGGACGTGCTGGTGCGTGTCGGGGTGATGGCGCCTGGGCGGGACTACAAGCTGGTGCTCCCGCTGGAGGTGGGCTTGCCAGAGCTCTACGATCTGAACGCCGCCGACTCCGACGCCAACAACCTGGCCGACCAGCATCCCCAGCTCACCGAGCGCCTGCTGCGCGACGTCGTGGCTTCGCCGGTCTTCCCGCGCTCGCTCTGGGACTTCGACGTGCGCGACACCAAGGAGCAGCGCGCCGCCGCCGGCATTCCGGTGTTCTAGCCGGCAAAAGCCTGCCAAGCTGCAGCTCGC
>DATDEV010000527.1:0-14947 GCA_036522995.1 Polyangiaceae bacterium | reverse complement strand
GGTAGGGCTCACCCGACTCGAGGGTTCCGGCATCGAAAACGCGCGCGATGTGCTCGCCTTTGAGCGCCGCCGCCGCCCGTGCCTCGTTGACGAAGCGTTGCACGACCTCGCTATCGCCTCGAAGCTCGGAGTGGATGACCTTAATTGCCACCGGTGTGCCCAGCAGCACGTGCGTACCGGCCCACACCACGCCCATGCCGCCGCCGCCTAGCACGTCACTGACTACGTAGCGTTCGCCGATGATTTGACCGGTCTGAAGAGGCGACGTGGCCAGCCCTGAGCTCGGGTCGGGGTTCACACCGCCGTGAGCAGCAATTATCGATCCACGCTTTTTTCTCGAGCAACTTACGCCTAGGGAGGCGTGTTGCGACGTGGCGAAAGGGTTCACTCGAGCAGGCAGCTCGTTAGACCCAAGACGTGAGCAGGCGCCAACGCGCGTTCCCGACCCGCCCTCAGCTGCGCCGGCCTGCTGGCGACGCTAGGGCGCCCAAGTGGGCAAGACACCGCTTTGCGGTAGCTCGACGTTCAGGTGCACGGCGAGCGCGATGGCGTCGGTGAGCTGGCGCATGGCTTTCTCGCAGGCCGGCGTCGGGTGTTTGGGCGAGGAGTCGCGGCAGCCTTTCTTCTCTGCTTCTCGAGAGCGCGCCACCACTGCGTTTTTCAGCAGCGCTTCTTGCAGCTCGACCGTGACGTACTTCCAGATGATGAGCGGGCTTTGCATCGGAGCGGGCACGTAGCTCACCAGCATCTCCTCGCGAATGGTGGCGCAGGTGCCGTCCCAGCGCAGCACGTCGACGTCCGAGGGGCCGCTGATCTGCGCCCCCTTGCCGGCGCTGGGGGCGCGACGGCGCAAGATGACCAGCTCCTCGCCGAACTTCATCCACGCCTCGCTCTGCTCGCCGCCGTAGGCGTTGACCGGCTCGACGTGCTCAGCCTTCACGTAGCGGTGCTGCCAGGGCAAGCGCGCGGCGAACAAGTAGAGCGGCAGGTCCGGAAACTTCTTCTTGCACACCGCTTCGACGAAGGCGTCTGGCAGGTAGCAGCGACTCTTGTCGGAGCAGCTGGTCGGCAGCTCGCGCGTCGTGGCTACTGCCGGCTCCGGCTCCGGTAGGCCTGCTGGAGCCACCAGCTCGGCCGCTACAGGCGTCACGTCGGCCTTAGCCTCCGCGGGCGACGGCCCAGACTCGGGCTGCTCTGGAGGCGGCGCACTGCCCCCACAGGCCACGAGCCAGCCGAACAAGCCCCACGTCAGCATCCCCCGACCCGAACATGTCATGAGTGCTCAGTTCTCGAGATCGACGATACGACCCGCCTCGACCGTCCAGGTGGAGGTGATACCGGTGGCGCGGCCGCCGCAGCGTTCGAGGCGCAGCGGCCCGGTGAGGCCCGTGTAATACATGTCCTCGCCCTCGCTCAAACGCTGCAGGCCAACATCGAGCTCGTTCCAACGCACGGCCTCGCCGGGCGGACCAGCGGCTTCCAGCATGGCCGGGTTCAGCTCCGGCTTCGTGTCGCTGTAGGCGGACTTGGCCAGCGCAATCGCCAGCAGCGCCGTGGCGTCGTAATAAAAGTAAGCGCCCTCGAGCGGCTCGTCGCCGAGCCAGCGCTGGGCGAACGTCTTCGGAAAGTTGCCGTCGCGCTCGTCGATTTTGGGCGCGACGCCCAGCGCGCCGTCGAGCGCTTGCGGGGCGACGTTTTGGACCAGCAGGTCGGTCTTGAGCAGCGGCGAGAGGAACCAGCGCGGCTTGGTACGGCTGAGCGCATCGAACTCGTTGACGACGAGGGCCGCTGCACGCGGCGACGCCGCCAGGATGACGTCGGTCACGCCCGCGTCGATCGCCCGGCGCACCTCGCTCGCGTAACTCTGGGCGTCCGGGTCGAGCTCTGCTTGGACCACCACCTTGCCGCCGAGCTGAGGGAAGCGGCTCGCCGCGGCGGCGCCCAGCGCGCGGTCGTAGGGCGAGCCGCTGTAAAAGACGGCGACTTCGGGCACGTTGGCGGCTTTGGCTTGCTTCGCCAGGGCCTCGCCCAGGGCTTTGGCCGACGGAGCCAGACGAAACCAGGGCGTCGAGCAGGTGCGGGAGGGATCGGCCGCAGCGCCGACGAACGGCGACAGGAACAGCACGTTCTCCTCGGCGAGCACCGGGGCAACCTGCTCGGCCACGTCGGCGCTCTCGGGGCCAATCACTGCTACGGCGCCCAAGGCAACCAGCTCGCGCGCGGCCTCCACGCCGCGTTCGGGATCGGAGTGGGTGTCGCGCGAGATGATGCGGAGTGGTTGCCCGTCGATACCGCCGCCAGCGTTGATGCGATCGGCGGCGAACAGCGCGGAGCGCTCCAGGTTACTGGCGGTCGCCGACGCACTACCGGTGAAAGGCAGCAGCAGTCCGACGCGCAAACCTTCGGGAACAGGTGCCGCTTCCTCTTCCGAACAACCGCTGGCAACCAGTGCCAGCGCGGCCAAAGCTACGCGCGTCAGATTAGTAGACATGCTCGATCTCCAAGAAAAGCTGGGCAGGCTGGATGGGGTACTCAAACCCGGAGAAGCCAGGGTCAGGGCCGCGCGTGACCAGGATGTTCTTGCCGCGCAGCGCAAAGCGGGTCTCGTGTCCTGGAATCAGATAGAGCTCGCGAGTCGCGAGCGTCAGGTCCAGCTGGAAGTACGCCGGCAGCTCGAAGCGTTCGCCTGCCTCGACGATGCTGGTGTCCGAAGCCTGACGCGGTCCCACCCACATGCCTTCACCGCCGAGCTCGAGCGGCACGTCGGGTAGCGACGGGATGGCGAACATCGCGCCGCCACGCACGATCCACGGCGGATAGACGACGTTTTGTGTACCAACCAGCGTCGCTGCGTAGCCTTCCTGTCCCAGCTCGCGCGTGGACTTCACGAGGTCGAAGGAGGCGTAAAGGTTGTAGCGAAAGTCGCGCACGTCGGCGCGCGTTTCCCAAGACAGGCTGCGTTGACTGGCCAGGTTGCGCGCCGTCTGGTTGATGCCTTGGGGCGTGAACTCGGCCTTGTCGGTGAGCCAGCTGTACGACACGCCCGAGGTGATGCCGAAGATGCGCGCCGGCTTCCAGGACATCTGGTACTCCGCGGTGCGCACGTGCTGGGGGTCGAGCTCCTCGTTGCCGACCACGTCGCCGGGTCGCAGCGGGGTCGCGTACAGCAAGTACGGCGATGGCGCCTTGAAGGCACTGCCGTACAGCAGCTTGGCCACGATCTCTTCGGTGATGCGCGTGGTGGCGCCGATGCGGCCCGTCAGCTGCGAGCCGTACACGCTGTGGTTATCGACGCGCAGGCCGCCAGTCAGCTTCAAACCAGGGTCGAGCACCTTGACGTTGACGCTGGCGTAAGCGCCCAGATTGACCAGATCCGCAGTGCGATCTTCACCGCCACTCAGCACCGGCAGTTCGGTGGCGCGATTGATGCGCTCGGGAGCACCGAGCAGCTCGTGATCGTAGAGCGCTTCCACGCCTGCGATCACGTTCAGCCGCGAAAAGGGCGTGAAGCGCGCTTCGAGCATCGAGTCGAGGCCGCGATAGGATTGATGGCGCTCGACGTAGAACAGATCGCTGCCGACCTCGACGCGATCCTGCGGCAGCACGCCGCCCTGAAAATAGGTGCTCTGCAGCGCCAGGTCGAAGTTGGAAGTGGCCTTGAGCAACGTGTCGAGGTTGAAGCGCAGCTGACCGAGCGCGACCTTCGTGCCGCGCCGACCGTCCGGCGTGGCAGTGAGCTGCGCCCAGTGCGCCAGATCGCCGCCGCGCGACAGGCCCGAAGCGTACGCGCTCAGCCGCACGTGGCCGCGCTGGCCGGAGTAGCCCAGGCGCGCCGACGTCACGAGTGAGCGTCGCTCGAGATCGAGGGTCGTGCGGCGCGTGCCGACGTCGAGCGGGATGGTGGGCGCCGGCGATTCCGCGGGCAGCTCGAGGTCCGAGCGATCATCGTATTCGCCGGCCGCGCTCAGCATGAAATCGAATTTGCCGAGCTGCGCGCCCCCCGCCACGTCGAAGCGACCCATCGGGTTGGTCTCGGTCAGGCCCAGGGCGACCTTGGCGCGCACCGGACGCACGGCGTCGGGCGCGGTGGTGATGATGTTCACGACGCCCAGGAAGGCGTCAGCGCCGTAGAGGGCCGAGGCCGGGCCGCGAATGATCTCGATCTGCTCGACCGATTGTAGCGGCACCAGCTCCACCCCGAGCCAGTTGCCGGAGGTGCTGCGGTAGGCCACCGAGCGGCCGTCGATCATGACCTTGATCACCCCGCTTTCGGCGCCTAGGCCGCCGCTCACGCCGCGCACCGAGGCGTTGGGCAGGACGTGGTCGTCTATCAAGTAGAATCCGACAGAGTGCGAGAGCACCACTGCCACACTCTGATATCCCCACCGCTGGATGTCCTCGCGAGTGACGACCGTGATCACAGCTGCAGCGTCCTCGACGCTCTCGGAGGTCTTGCTTGCCGTCGAGACTTCGACGTTGAGCAGCTTCACGAGATCCAAATCGCTGATGGACTCGGCGTCAGCTACGTCTTCCTTCGGCTGGCCGTCTGCGCCCAGCGCGAGCGAGGACGCGAAGAAAACCGGGCCAAACACCAGGCCAAAAAGAGCAAGCGAGCTAAGCGGCAGCTTCATGTGCGTGAGCACGTACAGCAGTAGGCAACGTACGTCCGAATGGCGTGCGGCATTCACGCGAGGTCAGGGAAAGAATGCCAAGGGTGCGAACGGAGCGAGGATGATACTCGTCAGACGGCCGAAGGGCAGAACCACCTTAGCGCTTAACATAAAAACTTGCACGTCGTAGAACGGATTGTCACTCTCCTACCTTCGCGAGTCTGGCTCGCATCGCCTCGCTTAGCCTGACCAGCCTGATATGGGTAAACTGCTCGTCTACTTACATGTGGCCGTAAAGCAGCGCGCTTTCCAAAGCTTGCTGGGAGCGGGCTTGCCAGGCGTGACCACGACCGCCGTCGGTCGACTCGCGGACTTCGAGCGCGGGCTGCAGGATTCGCCTGACGCGGTGCTCACGCTGCCAGTGGTGCTCGCAGCGCAGGGCCTTGCGCCTACGCTGCGCGGACTCGCGCGCGGCTCGAACGAAGAGCGTTACGCGCTGGTCGGCGCCGGCATGGCCCCCGAAGCGGGCAAGGTGGGGTCGGTCGGTGCGCTCGACATCCTCGGTCGCGAGGGCACCAATCGCTTCGTCAAGCGCCTGGTGGGCCAGCAGGCGCGCATCGAACGCGTCACGAAGATCGAGGATTTGCTGCCTCTGCTTCAAATGCAGCGCGTGGAGGCTGTAGTCTTGCCCAGTCGGCTGGTTTCGGACTTGCGAGCCGCCAGCCGCTTGAGCCTCAGCGAGCGCGAGCTGGTGGTCACTGTCGGTTTACCGGCGGCCAGCAGCGTCGGCGCAGGTGGGGCTGCGGTGCTCGGCGCCATTGGCAGGATGCCGAGGGATGTTTCCAAGCTACTCGGAGTCGAAGAATGGCGTTAACCCGCAGGTCCTTCATCGCAGGCGTTCCCGCCCTGGCTGGGGCTGGCCTGCTCGGTTGCACTGCCGCCGTTGGCGAGCGCGAAAGCGCCACCACCGGCAACGTGCTTTATGCCACGCGCGCCGCCAAGGCGGGCTCGAAGTCGATTCTGGTTTGCATGCCCGATACGCGGCAAACCAGCGAAGTCTGGCGCGGCCTTTCCGACGAGCTAGCGAGCGAATACGAGCTGGTCGCACTGCGCGCAGAAGGTAGCAACGTGAGCGCCACCATCGCGGGCGGCATCAAGCGCTACCAGCCCTCTGGCTTGGTGCTGATGAACAACCCAACCGTCGACGGCTACCGCCGCCTGCAAGCGCAGGCCAAGAGCACGGCGTTTCCGCCGTCGGTGATCGTGATGAGCTCGTTTCTGGAGGGCAACCAGGCCAAGCTGCGCGGCGCTACGGGCATCAGCTACGAGGTGCCGCTGATCACGGTGGTCACCAACCTGCGCAAGCTGATCGCGACGCCCATCGATCGCATCGGCGTCGTGCATCGACCTTCGCTAGCCGGTTTCGTGCGGCGCCAGGCTGCGCTGGCGGGGCGCGAGCAAACCGCTGTCGTCAGCGAGGAAGTCAGCCAAGCACCCAACTCGTCCGAGATCAAACGCGCGCTGCGACGGCTCAAGCAGCGCTGCGACGCCATCTGGGTGCTCAACGACGACCGGCTGCTCACACCACGCCTGCTGGCCGACGGCTGGCTGCACGGCCTGAACGAGCCGCGCTGGGTACCCACCATCGTCGGCGCCGCTTCGCTGGTGTCGCCCAGCCAGTCCTTCGGTACCTTCGCGGTGCTGCCGGACCACACCGCGCTCGGGGGTCAGGCCGCGAGCCTGCTGCTCGACATCGCCGATAATGGCTGGCAGTTGCCCGGCAGCGGCGCGGCCCAGCTGCCGCTGTCCACCACCACCACCGTTGACCTGTCGCAGGCCAAGGAGCGCTTCGCCTTGCGGCCGAGCGCGCTGGCTCAGGTCGACAAGGTCTTGGAGCGCTGATGGCTAGCGCGGCCAAGAGCCTGCAGGGCAAGTTCGTGCGCCTGCTGCTGGTGGTGTCCACGCTGATGGCTCTGACCACGACGTCGATCGTCGTGCTGATGACCTCCCAAGCCTCGTCCGAGCATTTTGCGGCCGTGCAGGGACACATCCAGGACGGCATCATCAGCAAGGGCAAGGTGCTGACCCAAAATCATGCCCTGGCTCTACGCAGCCTGGCGATCGACAACGCCTTCTTGGACATGCAGCGCCTGGTCGAGCGTGCGGTCAAAGACGACCAGGACCTGGTCTACGGCGTATTCGTCAACAGCGAGCGCGTCACGCTGGCGAAGAGCCGGCGCGGTGATCCGGTCGACAAGCCCGAGCCCCCAGAGAAAGAGGCGTGGCGCAACCTGGGACTGACCGAGCAAGAGCTGCTGGTCAAGTCCCCCAGCGTGAAGCGCGTCACCCGCCTCGGGCAGGACTTGCTCGAGGTTGCCGTGCCGGTCGTCAGCGAAGAGGGCGAAGCGCTCGGCACCGTACGCTACGGCCTGTCCACACAACGCATGCACGAGGCGCTGGCGCGCGCCAAGCACGACTCGGAGTCTCGCTTGTGGCGCTCGGTGCTGCTGATGGTGGTGCTGGTGAGCGCCGTGGCGGCCCTGGGCCTGGTGCTCAGTCGTGCGCAAGCCGTGCACATCACCAAGCCCGTCGGCGAGCTGACGCGCGCGGCCGAGGCGCTGGCCGGCGGCAATCGCAGTGCCCGCGTCGAGATCACCTCGGGCGACGAGCTGGCGGTGCTCGGAACGTCGTTCAACCGCATGGTCGAAGAGCTGAACGGCTCGTACGCCGAGCTCGAACAGATGAACCGCACCCTCGAGCAAAAAGTCGAGGCGCGCACTGGCGAGCTCGCCACGAAGAATCGCGACATGCGCCTGGTGCTCGACAACGTCGACCAGGGCTTCATCAACCTTTCGCCACGCGGCGTGATGGCCAGCGAGCGCTCGGCGATCGTGGCCCAGTGGTTCGGCGCGTCCGCCGAGCAGAGTCAGCCTTTCTGGGAGTACATCAGCCATTTTTCGCGCTCGTTCGCGGTGGCGTTCCGCCTGGCGTGGTCGCAGATCGACGACGGCTTCATGCCGCTCGAGGTGTGTCTGAGCCAGCTGCCCGAGCAGCTCAGCCAGGGCCAACGCACCTGGAGCTTCCGCTACTTGCCGTTTTACCAGGCCGGCGAGCTCGAAGGCGTGCTGATGGTGGTGGCCGACGTGACCGATCGCCTGGCGCGCGAGCGCGAAGAGGCCGAACACGGCGAGCTGATGCAAGGCTTCAAGAAGCTGATGCTCGACCGCAGCGGCTTCACCAATTTTCTGCGCGACGCCACCAGTATGGTCAATCAGATCGTCGCGCCGTCGGCCACCGCGGATCTGCAGGCGCTCAAGCGCACGCTGCACACGCTCAAGGGCAACGCCGGCGTGATGGGGCTCACCGTGGTGGCGCAGCTGTGCCACCACCTCGAGACGCAGCTGGCAGAAGAGGCCAGCATGACTCAGCGTACGCTCTCGGAGCTGCGCTCGCGCTGGACCGCCATCACCACCCACGTCGCTACCTTCGTCGGCACCAGCGGCCAGCGCGTGATCGAGGTGCCCGAGGCCGAGTACGCCGCCCTGGTCTCCAAGCTCTCCACCACCGATCAGAAGTCCGAGGTGCTGCGGCAGCTGCTGAGCTGGCAGCTCGAACCGGCGCACAAAGCGCTCTCGCGCCTGGGCGAGCAGGCCAAATCACTCGGCCGGCGCTTGGGCAAGGGCGAAATCGAGCTAGAAGTGGGCGGTCACGACGTGCGGCTCGAGCCGCAGCAGTGGGCGCCCTTCTTCTCCGACCTGGTGCACGTGATCAGAAACGCGGTCGACCATGGACTGGAGATGCCAGGCGAGCGCCTGTCACTGGGCAAGCCCGGTCACGGCAGCTTGCAGCTCAATGCCAAGGTCGACGGCGACACCCTGACTTTCGAAGTGACCGACGACGGCCGCGGCATCGATTGGGGCGGCATCGCCGAGCGCGCCAAAACGCTGGGCATGCCCCATGCGACTCACGCCGAGCTGCTCGACGCTCTATGCGCCGATGGCGTGACCACGCTGCGCAGCGCGAGCAATGTATCGGGTCGCGGGGTGGGCATGGCTTCGTTCCGCGAGCGCGTGCGCGCGCTGCAGGGCCGCCTCGAGGTGCGCTCCGCCAAGGGTGTCGGCACGAGTTGGTTCGTGCGCTTTCGTTGGCCGGTAAAGCCAAGCACTCAAGTAGTTCCACAAACTGCCAATTGAGCAGATGTAAGACGAAGTCGCCGCGCCGCATTCATTAGCGCGCTTTCTCGATATATCTTTGCGTTGCCGAGCTATCAAGACTGGGTGCGGAGGGAAGCCTTCGCCATGGACCACGACCAGGGCTGCCCTGCTCGACGTCTACCTGACCGCAGAGCCCTGACCGCAGCGCGGAGCCTGAAGGCGGGGCACTCAGCGGTGCCCACCAGCAGGACCCGGACCCTCTCGGCCGACCACTGGATTGATCGCGTCCCAGCTCACACGAAACTGAGCTGGGGCGCCGAATCCCTCCGGTAGTCGGCCGAAGGTCGTTACGGCACTGACCAGTCGCAGCACGTTGTCGTCGTATTCCCCGACGCCGCTCGCACGCACCAGGCGCACGCCCGTGGGCCTGCCGTCGGCGCGGAGAGTCAGGTCGAAGATCACGTGCCCGCCCCTGCCCTGTTCCACGGCCCAGTCGGGGAACGCCTTGGCGAGCAGGCGCGAGAGTTGATTACGCAGCGCTCGTGAGTAGCCAGCAAAGCCAGGATCGTCGGCGAAGTCAGGGCCGAAAGCCGCGCCGCTCGGCGAGGAGCGCGAGCCCAAGCCGCTGCTACCGAACGCGCCCGGCACGCCGCCGCCCAGCTGCCCGCCAACTCCGGGTCCGGGCTCGCCGCCGGCGCTGCTGGCCTGCAGTAGCGCGCTGACTTTGGCCGACACCTCCTGCGACGTATCGAGCGTGTCATTAGGCCGGCCACGCGCTTCGCTGGGCACGGCCACACGAGCTCGGGGCACGAGCGGCCGCGCGAACAAGACGCGCGCGGAGGCGTGAAACTCCTGTACTTGTCGGCCGTCGCGCGCTCCCTGCCCGAGCCGCACCGCATCGCTACCCGCTACCGGACCTCCCCGCGCAGCGTCTGGCTCGACCCCGACATCGCTCGCGCCCTGGCCACCCAGCCGACTGCCCAGGCTCGAGGCCAGCTCGCCGCTCAGCATGCCGCGCGCCGGGTCGCTCGCGGCGAAGGCGCGGCGCGCCCGCACGTGGCCAGGACCCGTCGCCAGAAAGGTGAGCTCCATGGGCGCCGGGGTGGCGCGCCGATCGTCGCGGCTAGCGCGCTCCCAGGCGGTCTGCAGTCGCGAGACCTGCCTGCGCTCGCGCTGCGTGTCGGGGTCGCGCTCGAGCGCGATGGGGTCGATGGAGCTTGCCACGTTGGTGGCCTCTTCGAGCGCGGTGCGCTCACCGCCGCGGCCGGCCCGCTCCAGATCGGGGCGCGGGGTGTGGCGGCCGCCGAGCGTCACCTCGAGCGGAACCGGCAAGCTGGAAGGCTCGTGCTGGTCGAGACCCGCTGCCTCCACTTCGGGCAGGGCAAGCTCGGCGTCCACCTCGACAGGGGGCGTGGCCTTGCTGAGCGATGGCGCCGCGGCGCTGCCCGCCAGGCTCTGGGCAAGCAGCCAGGCACCGGTCGATAGCAGCGAGGCGTGCAGCAGCACCGAGCCCGCCAGGGCGAAACCGGAGCCACCGAAAGGGGGGCGCACGCGCTCAGTTTAGCACTGTCGAGACGCCCAGTCGCCGCGCTGCATTTTCGCTAGTAATGCGCGAAAGCTCTTCGAGCGTCGTGCCCCGGAGCTCCGCCACGAAACGAGCCGTGTGGACCACGTGCGCAGGCTCGCAGCGCTTACCGCGCAGCGGCACGGGCGCCAGGTAGGGGCTGTCTGTCTCCACCAGAATTCGCGTGGCCGGCGCCCAGGCTGCAACCTCTTGGATGTCGGTGGCGCGCTTGAAGGTCACGATGCCCGAGAACGAGAGGTCGAAGTCGAGATCGAGCGCTCGAGCGGCGAAGTCCTTGTTTTCGCTGAAGCAATGAATGATGCCGCCGACCTCGTGAGCCTGCTCTTCACGCAGAATCGCCAGTGTCTCCTCGGCGGCGCTGCGCGTGTGGACGATGATCGGGCGCTTGAGCTGCCGCGCCAGCCCGATGAAGCGGCGAAATATCTCGGCCTGGCGCTCGCGCGGCGAGTGATCGTAGTGGAAATCGAGCCCGATTTCCCCGACCGCCACCACACGTGGCGCTTCGGCCAGGCGCGTCAGCTGATCGAGCAGCGCGTCGTCGCAGCCGGCAGCGTCGTGGGGATGCGCTCCGACGCTGGCCCAGACGTCAGCGCGACGCCCCGCCAGCTCCACCGCCGCCTGGGCTTGCTGCAATGAGCCGACCCCGATGCACACGAAGCCCGTAACGCCAGCCGCCCGCGCGCGGGCGAGCGCCTCGTCCGCACCCTCGGGAAAGTATTGCGGGTCGAGGTGGCAATGCGTGTCGATCAGCATGGCTCGCCTCTCCCCACTACCGCGCAGCGGAGCGTGACGCCAGCGCTCGCCGCGCATAGAGCAGGGCAAATCCAACCGCGAGCACGCCGGCGACGATGGCAAGCTCGGCCGGCTGCGCCGCCCGAGCGAGCAGCGCGATCGAGGCCAGGCTGAGCGGCGCGAGCCACTGATCGAGCCTGCCCAGGCCGCGCTCGCGCCGCTGAGCCAGCCGAAAGAGTGACACCGCGCTCACCGCGTACTGCGCCAGCACGGCCAGGCTCGACAGCACGAACAGGCCACTCAGGCTGGCGCTCGAGACGAGCAGCACCACGGCGCCGGCGGTGATGGCCAGCGCCCGCAGCGGCACCGAACGCGTTTCCCGGGCAAGCCCCGTCCCGAGCAGCCGGGGCGTCCCGAGCGCAGCCAGGTAGCGCGGCGTCATCGCGAACATACCGAACGCGATCCCGATCGCGGACAGGTTGGTGCCAGCGGCGAACAGCCCCATCAGTGGGGCTCCCGTGTAAAAGGCGCCGGCTTCGACGATCGGCGCGCTGGCTTGCGCGAGATCCGGCAGCGCGTGCGAGCACGCCAGCTGCAAGAGCACGTACAGCCCGCTGGCGAGACCCAGCGACAGCAGCGTGGCCGCCAACACCGTACGGCGATTGCCACGCACCTCGCCCGAAGGCACCGGCACGATCTCGAAGCCCTGCAGCGGAAACACCGCGATCAGCGCCGCGCGCCCCAGCCCGGCCGCCGGCAGCGGCGCGCTGGGGGCATCGCTGGCCACGAGCGACGGCAGCGCAGCCGCCACCAGCAGCAGCAAGGGGGTCAGCTTGAGCAGCGTGAGGCCCGACCAGACCCACGCGCTGACCCGCAATCCCAGCCCGGCGATGCCAGCCAGCAGCAGCGCCGCGACCAGCTGAAAGCCCAGACGACCAGCGCTGGAGCCGAGCCCCAAGGCTGGCGCCAGGTACTGCCCGAGGCCGCTCACCACCGCCGCCGTGCTGAGCACCGCCGACACGTACGCCACGAAGCCCACCGCAAAGCCGAAGCCCTCCCCCAATGCCTCGCGCGCCCAGACGTAGGGTCCGCCGTCCTCGGGATAGGCACTGCCGAGCCGGCCGTAAGCCCACGCGACCGGGACGAGCAGCACGGCCGTCAGCATGAAGGCGAGCGCCGAGGCGGGGCCCGGCACCAACTTGGCCAGCTCCGCGGGCGCAAAGAAGATACCGACCCCGACGATGCCGTTCAGGCCGAGCGCGAGCAGCGACCCGAAGCCGAGCACCCGACGCGAGTCTTCGACCACTCAGGCCCCGCTACGAGAGCAGCGGCGCCAGCCGCTCGCGGACCAGAGCCACGACGACGTCGGAGGCGGAGCTGTCGTCGTAGCCGAAGCGCGTCTTGAGTTGGTCGACGGCACGCTGCGCTGCGGCCCTGCGCGCCGCGTCGAGCCCGGCGCCGTCTTCTTTGAGCAGCAGCAGCGCGTCACGACACAGCTTGGCCACCGCCGAGCGGCGTTCGCCGAAAACGGCTTCGCGCAGGCGCCGCAGCTGGCCCTTGAACACCTTGTGGTGCGCGATGGGTTCCTCGGGATGATCGATGGCCCAGGCGGCGATGCTGTTGATCAAGCCGTTGCGCACGTCCTCCGGCTTGTCCGCAGAGCCGAGCAGGGTCTCGACCTCGTTCATCAAGCGCTCGTCTGGGTCCTCGTACTGCCCGGTCATGGGGTTGCGCAGCTTCTCCTTCTTGACCCAGAAGCTGACGTGCGTGACGTAGCGATCGAAGAGCTCGGTGTAGCGCGTCTCGTCGACCAGGCCGCTGGCCTGCCGGAATTCGTCTTCCAGCCAGTCGAGCAAGCGCTCGCGCAGCGTTTTGCGAAACGCGACGTGATCATGGTAGCCGCCGGGCAGCTTTTCTTCCTGCAGGAAGGCGTACTCCGAGCTCAGCTCGCACAGCGCGTCGAGCTCGCTCAGCACCGCGAACGGCGACAAGCACTCGTAGTGCGGGCTCTGCGCGGCATCCAGCAGCACGGTGCGCATCTCGCGCGGGCTGGCGCCGACGCTACCTTCGTAGATCGGGTAGGCGTCGCTCTCGCGGTACAGCTGCGGGATCACCGAGCGCAGCAGCTTCTGCGACTCCTCATCGAGACGCAGCGGGGCAACGCCGTTGGCGTACAGGTCGAGCTTTTCCTCGGCGGTCAGCTCGCTGACCAGATCCTTTACCGCGCCTTCGTAGCGATCGGGCTTGGGCTTGCGCATGCGCGTCAGCACCGCGAACATGGCGGCCAGGCGCGTGGCGTGCGGGGCGACGTGGCGGCGCACCTGGGGCGCGATTTGCGCATCGTAGATGCGCTGCTCATCGACCCAGCTCAGCAGGTACGGCGCGCGGATCAGCTCGAACCGACCGCGAAAGCTCTCGAACTCGGGGTGCTCTCGGAAGGCCGACAGGTGCAGCTCGTTGCCGCTCGCGACCATCACGCAGTTGACCTGCACGTTCTGCGAGCGCAGCGGCACCTCGCCCGTCTCGGCGGTGATCTGCAGGTATTTGAAGGCATCCAGCGGCCGCTTGAGCAGATCCGAGAACTCGAGCACGCCGCCGGCTGCGTCGATCAGCTCACCGAAAGCTTCGAACAGCGCGACCGACGAGAGCGACGACGGCAGCGTGCCCAGGTTGCGATCCGCCGTCACTTGCCGTTCGCCCGCGTCGACCGAGAGCTGCGGCCCGAGCGTGACTGCGCCCACGCGGTAGCGCCGCGAGATGAAGTAACGCTCCACCTGGACGTGACGCAGCACCTCGCTCAGCGAACCGTCGTAGCTGGTGAGCAAGGCCTCGTACACGAGCTGACTCTTGTGCGACAGGCTGCCGCGCAGGATCCACGCCGGCGGCGGCTCGACCGCCTTGGCCTCGCTGTACAGGCGCGCCACCAGCTCCTGGCGTTGGTCGGCCGGCAGCAAAAACAGGGGATGGTCGCGCACTTCCATGAACAGGCGCGAGTCGATCTGTTCCTCCGTGAGGTGCGCATAACTGTCGGCATCGCGCTGCGCCTCGTTCTTGCCGCCGAAGCCGATGGCGCCGCGTAGCGTGCGCTCGCTCGGAAACACCCAGTGAAAGCGGTAGAGGGCGCCTTCGGGCTCGGCCGAGTAATGCTCCAGTGCCCGCATCAGACAAGCCGCGACCGTGCTCTTGGCCGAGCCGTTCGGTCCGTGCAGCATGAGCACGCGGTTGGGTCGACCCTCGCGCACGAAGTTGTTGAGCGCGCGATACAGCTCGAGCTGCACCGCCTCTTGCCCTACCAGCGCTTCGCGCTGTCGGTCGCCTTCGTCCAGGAAGGGCAGGTCGAACAAGCGAAAGCGCGTGAGATTGCCCCAGGGCCGTTCGGAGGGCACGCGCCCGAAGTAATCGAACATGTCGCGCGTGTAGCGCGCGGCGTCGCGCGAGTGCCGCAGCGGCTCGGTCGCGAACAGCGCCAGGTACTCGCGGAACGACAGCAGCCGTCGTTCCTCCTTGAAGGACCGCTCGACGTGCTCGGCGATGCGAGCCAAGTCCTGCAGAATGCGATCGGAGTCCATCTACCCACAAGGCTAGTGCTTATGGGCGGGATCCACAATGTGCCGAGAACCGCGCCTAGTAGGCTCAGTCCACGCTTACTTCGAGCGCCAAGTCCCGCTTTTCCATCAGGCACTTGTCTTCGGTGCAGACGGAGAAGGAAAGCTGTCCGGCGACGGTACGCTTGCCGGCCGCGTCGGGCGTGAAGCTCACCGGCATGACCGCCTTCATCGTGTCCAGCTTGGCCGCGTCCTTGCCGATGGTCAGGTTTTCGTATTTGACGCCGGGCGTCTGCTTGAGCTTGAGCTTGAGCGGGTACT
>DATDEV010000526.1:0-9274 GCA_036522995.1 Polyangiaceae bacterium | reverse complement strand
GGTCTGGCCGAGCTGCTCACCGACCCCGCGCGCCCCGAAGATCAACGCCACGCCTTGATCGAAGCCATCGCGGATCTGCGTGACGGTCGCGGCATCCCGACCGTGCTCCGGCTGCTCGAGGATCGCTCGCACGACATCGTTCGCTCCGCGCACTGGGCGCTGGTGGTGCTGGCGCGACAGGACTACGGCCTATCGGCGGCCGCCTGGGAAGAGTGGTGGCGGCAGAACTCAGGGCGGCACCGCATCGAATGGCTGATCGACGCGCTGATGCACGACACGGCCGACATTCGTCGCACGGCAGGCGACGAGCTCAAGTCGACGACCAAAGAATACTTCGGCTACTACGACGACCTGCCGCTGCCCGAGCGCCAGAAGGCGCAGAACCGCTATCGTGAATGGTGGGAGAACAAGGGCAAAGCGCGCTTTCGCTGAATCGGCTCGACAGCGGCGCGAGGCGCATGCAAAAAGCGGATCCCCCCGTGCAGGAATCCGAGCAGATTGTCGACCCGGCGCTTCGCGCCGCCAACCTGGCCTTGTCGGGGCGCAAGCGCCGCGAGGTGAGTCGCATCGCCTCGATCGAGCTGCGCTTCACCGATGCACGCAGCGGCGCTTGGGAAGCGCTGGCCATGCTCACGGTGGGCATCGCGACGGTACTCGGCGTGCTCGGCGTCTGGTTCCTCTAGCTTCCCCTCGCGATCTTGGGTTTGGGCTTCGTTTTCCTTGCGGTCCGGTGCTCACGTACGTGAGTACGTTCCGCTCCGGTCCTCGGAAAAGCCTCGCCGAAACCCAAGCTTGCGACGCGGGTGTGAAAAATGGTGGCGCACGAGAGGCGGGAACTACTTCTTGTCTGCGTCTTCGGTCGCGGAGCCGCCGACGGGGCCCGACTTTTTGGTCTTGCCGCCCTTGAGATCGATTTCCCAGCTCAAGGTCTGTTCGGCGCCCTGATAGGCAGGCACGATCACGGCCTTGATCGCGCGCAGCACGCACTTGCCGATGGTGGTGTCCTCGCCGTACGGGTCGGCGACGCTGGCCGACTTGACGTGGCCGTCGTTGCCGAACGTGACCGTCACTTGTGCCATGCCCTTGGGCGCCTTCTCGGTGATCGACTCCGGACAGCTCTCGGCCGAGTGCGCAGCGCGATACATTTCGAGCTCGCCCTGCTTGGCATCCCAGCCCTGACGCTTCTCGTCCTCGGTTTGACCCGCCGAGTCAGTGTCGTAGTCCGAGCTCTGCTTCTGATTCTTCATTTGCTCGGCGCCGGCCGCTTCCTGTTCGGCGATCAGCTCGTCGGGCGTCTTGACGTGATCGGCCTCCATGCTGGGGCCACACGCTGCGACCAGACCCATCACGAACATGCCCAAAATACGCGCCTGCATGCGCCGCATCCTACTCAGTTCCTTACGGCTTCGTAAAGGAGTCCGGCCGCCCCAGATTTTTTCACAGGGAGATCGGGAGATCGGGAGTCGTGCGAGTTTTTGGGGGCGCCACACCGGACGCCCCTCGCGCGGCGTTGTTTGCCCCGGTTTCGGCTGCGGCGCGCGAGCTCGAACCTGTACGTGGCGATGCAACGGCGCGACGCGACCACGTCTCGGCGTGGCGCCCACCCGCTCGCCTCGCAGAACTCCCGATCTCCCGATCTCCCTGTGAAAATCTCGAGCCGTGAAGCGGGCTACAGGTCGGTGATTTGGTAGTCTTTGATTTTATAGAGCAGGGCGCGGTGGCTGATTTCGAGGACCTCGGCCGCGCGGGTGCGGTTGCCCTTGGTTTTCTGCAGGGCGCGGCGGATCAGGATCTCTTCGATGATGCGCGTGGTCTTTTTGACCGAAAGCTCGCCGCTCGCCAGCTGGACCTGGACCGGGTCGCGCGCCTCGCGGATGCGCTCGGGCAGATCGGCAGCCACGATCTGCTCTCCCTCGGACAGCACCATGGCTCGCTCGATCGTGTTCTCGAGCTCGCGCACGTTGCCGGGCCAGGCGTACTCGTAGAGTAGACGCCGGGTCTCGGTGTCGAGGCCGCGGATGGACGTACCGAGCCGCGTGTTGTTCTTGGCCACGAAGTGGTCGATGAGCAGTGGGATGTCGTCGCGCCGCTCGCGCAGCGGCGGGCAGTGGATCGGCAGCACGTTGAGGCGGTAGAATAGATCCTCGCGGAAGCGACCCGCCTTCGTCTCGGCATGCAGATCGCGGTGCGTGGCCGCCACGATGCGTACGTCCACCTGGAGGTCTCGCCCTTCACCCAGTCGACGGATCTTCTCGTCCTCGAGCACGCGCAGCAGCTTGACCTGTAGGCCCAGTGGCAGCTCGCCGATCTCGTCCAAAAACAGCGTGCCGGTGGTGGCCTCCTCGAACAGGCCCCGGCGATCGTGCACGGCGTCGGTAAAGGCGCCCTTCTTGTGCCCGAATAGCTCACTCTCCAGCAGGTTCTCGGGAATGGCGCCGCAGTTGACGGCCACGAACGGGCCACCGCGCCGCGTGCTCCGCCGGTGCAGGGCACGCGCGACCAGCTCCTTACCCACGCCGCTCTCACCAGTCACGAGCACGGTGGTCTTGTATTCGGCGATCTTGGTGATGGTCCGAAAGATCTCCTGCATGCTGGCGCTCTTGGCCAGGATGTCCTCGAACTTGTGCTCCTTGCGAATCTCGTCGCGAAGCGCGCGGTTCTCGCGCCGGAGCAGCTCGCGTTCTTCGGCCTTGCGCAAGGCGAGCACGACCTCGTCCGGCTTGAACGGCTTCTGCACGTAGTCGTAGGCGCCGGCCTTCATCGCGTCGAGCGCTAGGTCCATGTTGCCGTACGCGCTCATCACGATCACGGTGGCTTCGTTGCCTTTGGCCTTGAGCGTGGAGAGCAGGTCCAGGCCGCCCATCTTGGGCATACGCACGTCGGTCAGCACCACGTCCGGGCCGAACGAGTCGATCATGCCCAGGGCTTCCTCACCGCTGGCCGCCGTCTCGACCTCGTAGCCGTGGCGGCGCAGCAAGGTGCGCAGCACCACCCGCAGGTTTTCCTCGTCGTCCACGACCAATACTCGTCGCACTATGCAAAAAGGTTACCCCGGGAGCCATAACCCCGCAAGAACTTGGGGGTAGCCCCAACCCCAACCCCCGTTTTCGAGGAAACGGGATATACACGCTGCCCCATGCTCGCCGGCCTCGACCAGCTCTACAGCGCCCAAATCGGAAACCTGCGCCGCCGCCTGCGAGGACAGCGGCTCGCCGTGCTGACCCACGCCGCTGCCATCGATCGCCGCGGGCGCCACCTGCTCACCGTGCTCGAAGAGCTCGGGGCGTCGCCGCAAGTGATCTTCACGCCCGAGCACGGCTTGTTCGCCGACGCGCAAGCCGAAGAGCCCGTGCGCGATCCGCTCGTCACCGAGAATGGCGAGGCGCCCAGCTCCGGGCCTCGCGTGATCAGCCTTTACGGCGACAACAAGGAGCGACTTTCCCCGACGCCGGAAGAGCTCGAGGGCATCGAGCTGCTCGTCATCGACCTGGCCGACGTCGGCAGCCGCTATTACACGTACGTGTGGACTGCGCTTTTGGCAGCCCGCGCCGCGGCTGCCAAGGGCATCCACACGGTCGTGCTGGATCGCGCCAACCCCATCTCGGGCGACCCAGCCAGCCTCGAAGGCGTGCCCCAGCGCGAAGGCTTCCTCTCGTTCGTCGGCCTGGAGCCGCTACCGATCCGCCACGGGCTCACCTTGGGCGAGATCTTGGCTCAGTTCATGGAGCGCGACGGCCACCCGCTCGGGCCCGAAGGCTTGCTGTCCGTGGTGCGCGTACTGGGCTGGGAGCGGCACCGCACCGCCGAGGCGTGGGGCCGCCCCTTCATCATGCCGTCGCCCAACATGCCCACGCTCGAAACTGCGCTCGTCTACCCGGGCGGCTGCTTGATCGAGGGCACCAACCTATCGGAAGGGCGCGGCACCACCGCTCCGTTTCAGCTGGTGGGGGCGCCGTTCCTGGATGGTCAGGCCTTGGCGGTGGCGCTCGGCGAAGCGGGGACACCCGGCGTTCTGGTGCGGCCCGCCACCTTCAAACCGAGCTTCGAAAAGCACGCCGGCCAGCGTTGCAGCGGCGTGATGCTCCACGTGACCAACCCGGCCCTGTTTCGTCCGGTCACCACCTACCTCACGCTGATCGCGCTGGCACGCGCGCAAGCGCCCGAGCAGTTTGCCTTCCGCACGACGCCTTACGAATTCGAAGCCACCATCCCGGCGTTCGATCTGCTGACGGGCTCCTCCGACGCGCGAACCGCGATCGCCGGCGGCGCTTCGGCCGAGGACGTGGTCGCCACCACGGCGCCCGTCGACCCGACCCTGCGCGAGGCAGTGGCAGAGGCCGAAGCTCGCCTCGAACGCGCCGCGACCTAGGCTAGTGCTTCTTGGTCGTGAACAGCCTCGCCTCGCCGGTTTTCGCGTGGGGTTTGGCTGCTCTCGCCGATCGCGATCTGTTCGTGCCAAGGACTGACTAGCTCGTGTTAGCCGCGCACGGCGGCTTCGACGTCGGCGATCGACTTGGGCACGCCGACGCTCAGGACTTCACGGCCGGTCTCGGTTACCAGCACGTCGTCCTCGATGCGAATGCCGCGCACGTCGTCGAAGCGCGCCAGCACCGTGCGATCGAGCGCGCCTTCGAGCTCGCCGACCTCGGTCGGCTCCTGCAAGATGCGGCGTATCTGGTAAAAGCCCGGCTCGATGGTGACGCACATGCCCGGCGTCAGGTCGCGATCCAACCTGAGGTAGCGATCACCGCGAGCGGTCGCACGGCTGCGGCCAGGCCCGTAGCCGGCGCGGTCGCCCAGGTCTTCCATGTCGTGCACGTCCAGCCCCAGCAGATGCCCAACGCCGTGCGGGAAGAACAGCGCCGCCGCTCCGCGCGCGTAAAGGTCCTGAGCGTCGCCGCGCAGGATGCCGAGCCCGATCAAACCCTCGACCAGCACGAGACCGGCGCGGCGGTGCACGTCCAGGTAGCGCACGCCCGGCCCGACCGCCTCGATTGCGGCCAGCTCGGAGGCGAGCACGACCTCGTAGATGGCCTTCTGCGTACCCGAAAAGCTGCCCGTCACGGGCCAGGCGCGCGTCACGTCTCCGGCAAAGCCTTCCGGCGTTTCGGCGCCAACGTCCGCCAGCAGCAGGTCCCGCTCGCCGAGCAGCCCGTCGTGGCGCTCGTTGTGGAGCACCTCGCCGTGCACGCTGACGATCGAGCCGTAGGCCGTGTTGCAACCGGCCGCGACGATCTCGGCCTCCATCGCGGCGCGCACGACGGCTTCACGCGCGCCCACGCGGGTCGCGCGCATGCCCGCGCGGTGCGCACGCTCGGTGACCTGCGCTGCCTCGCGCAGCTGTGCGACCGCCGCAGCATCATGCTGGAGCCGCACCGCAATCATGGCTTCGGCGAGCTCGGCGTCGGCGCCTTCCAGCTCGGGACCTGCTCCCGGCTCGAGATCGCGATCGAGCAAGGTCGAGAGCCAGGCGGCCGACTCGAGATCCTGGGGCGGTAAGGCAGCAGCGTCGCTCGGCTGAGCGCTCTCGAGCTCCTCGATGGGTCGCACTTCGAGCCCGAGCTCTTGCGTCAGCTGTTCCAGCGTCGGCATCGGACCAGTCCACAGCTCGGCCTCCGGGTCGGCTGCTGGGGCGAATAGCGTCGCCTGCTGCGGCGTGAGGAGCAGGGCCGCACCCTCGATCGAGCGACCCACCAAGTAGAGGAAGTGGCTTTCGGCGCGAAAAGGAAAGCGATTGTGCTGAAAGTTACGCGGTCGCGAAAGACCTGCGACCAGCAGCGCTGGTCCCTTCAAGCGCGACGCGAGCTGGGCGCGCCGCAGGGCGAAAGCGCTGGGCGGAGATGGTTTCGTCCACATCGGAATTCAGGCTCGATCCGGCGTTGGCCGCGGTTCGTACTTGTCTAGCGCGAGGCCTCCGAAACTTAGCGGTGAGCCCAGCCTAGCAGGTAATGTTCCGCCCGCTGAAACCGGACGGGACCCCGGGCATACAGCGGCCCGTGCGGCCCACGCCGTCGGGCAATCGGGGCAGCTCGCGTTTCAGTAGCTCAAACCAAGCAACATAGAGGAGTCGCAATGGCTTTCAGTATTTCCAAGTCGATCGTGTCCGCCGCTTCCGCAGGTCTGATGCTCGGTGCCCTGGCCGCTTGCGGTGGCAGCGCGCCTCCCCCCGAGGCCCCCGCCGCCGAGGCTCCGGCGGCTCCGGCCGACGCCGCCGCTCCGGCCGACGCCGCTGCTCCGGCCGATGCCGCCGCCGCTGGCGCCAAGGACTGCTGTAAGGGGAAGAACGAGTGCAAGGCCAAGGGCGCGTGCAAGACCGACGCGAACGCCTGCGCGGGGAAGAACGAGTGTAAAGGCAAAGGCGGCTGTAACGGTCACTGTCCCAAGTGAAGCGTTAAGCCAACAGTGACCACACCCGCCGATCTCGCGTTTGGGCTTCGTTTTGGCTGCGGTACGATGCTCACGTACTCAAGTACGTTCCGCTTCGTTCCTCGCCAAAGCCTCGCCGAAACGCGAGCTTGGCGGGTGGTGTACCCGGGCCGGGCGTCATGAAAACCTTCCTCAGACCCCTACGATGAACAGCGTTCCGGATTTGGGTGTCGGGGTGGGTTTGAGGGTGCCGCACTATGCGGCGATTTTGGCCGACGCGCCGGCGGTCGATTTCTTCGAGATCATCAGCGAGAACTACATGGTCGACGGCGGCAAGCCGCTCTACCACCTCGACCGCGTGCTGGAGCGTTACCGGGTGGTACAGCACGGCGTTGCCCTCGGTATCGCCGGGCCCGACGAGCCGGATCGCGCCTACCTCCAGCGCCTGAAGCAGCTGGCCCGCCGCACCAAAACACCGTGGCTGAGCGACCATTTCTGCTGGTGCGGCGCCGGCAACGCGCACCTGCACGACCTCTTGCCGATCCCCTACACGCGGGAGGCGGTCACGCGCACCGTCGAGCGCGCGCGCATGATCCAGGACTTCTTGGAGGTGCCGTTCGCGCTCGAGAACACCTCGAGCTACCTCACCTACCGCTCCAGCACGTTGAGCGAGTGGGAGTTCATCAGCGAGGTGGCAGAACGGGCCGACATCGGGCTGCTCTTCGACGTCAACAACGTCTACGTTTCGGCCTACAATCACGGCTTCGACGCTGAGCTCTTCGTGCGCTCGCTGCCGCACGCCCGCATCTGGCAGATCCACCTGGCCGGGCACACCAACCTGGGCAAGTACATCATCGATACGCATCGCGGGCAGGTGCTCGAGCGAGTGCTGGACCTGTATCGCTCGACGATCGCGCTGACTGGTCCAGTTTCGACGCTGATCGAGTGGGACGACGAGATCCCCGAGCTGCCGGTGCTGCTCGCCGAAGCGGAGCGAGCACGGCGCGCCCGTGACGAAGGCCTGGCGATGCGCGCCGGAGCGCCCCGCCCTGCCAGCGCCGAGCCGGCACAGCCGGCCAGCCTCGAAGCGCACAGCCCCTGGCGGCAAGGTGGCCCGCGGGAGTCGGCGGCGAGCGAAGGCGCCGAATGAGCGAGTCGCTGAGTGACCTGCAGCGTCGGATGGCCCTGGCCCTCAGGCACGGCAGCGCGCTCGGCCGGGACACCGCCTGGGCGGAGTTTGCCGCGCAGCACGTCACCGGCAACGAGCGACTGAGCCCGGTGGAGCAGCTCGAGATCTATCGCGAGCAATTCTGGCTGCGGCACACCAGCTCGCTGGTAGAGGATTTTCCGGGCCTGGGCGGCATCCTGGGCCAAAATGACTGGGAAAAGCTCGCCGAGCAGTACCTGCTCGAGGTGAAGCCCGACAGTTACACCCTGCGCGACCTGGGCCAGCGCTTGCCCGAGCTAATCAGCCGCGCCGACTGGCTACCTCACCAGCCCCTGTGCCTGGACATGGCACGGCTCGAGCTCGCCTACGTCGATGCGTTCGACGCACCGGATACGGGGCACCTGGCTCCCGAGCGCTTGGCGGGCATCGCCGAGGACGAGCTGGCGGGGGCGAGGCTCGTGCTCGCCCCCTCGGTCAAGCTGCTCGAGGTGAGCTACCCCGTCGCCGACCTGCGTCGTGCGCTTCGCACTGCCGGTGACGAGCCTGTGGCGATCCCGGAGCCAAGTCCAAGTTGCCTGGTCGTCTACCGGCGCGACCTGAAGCTGTGGGACATGCCGGTCAGCCCCGTTGCCCACGCTTTCTTGACGGCCGTGCAGGCTGGCGCTCCGCTCGCTGCCGCCGCCGAGCAGGCGGCGCGCACACCGGAGGCCGAGCAGGAGCTCGGCGAGCGCATCGGGGCCTGGCTCCAGGAGTGGACGAGCAAGGGCCTCATCAGCGACGTGCAAACCTAAAATTTGCGCAGAAACCTTGCGAAGTAGCCTGCATCTTGCTACCCGCAAGGGGTGGGAGAGCTCTCTGCTCAGCTTGGATCCGTTCCGAGCAGGCGTTCCGCCCTGCTGATGGGCGTGATCAACGTCACGCCCGACTCCTTCTACGCCGAAGGTCGCAGCGAGAGCACTCAGGCTGCCCAGGCCCGCATCGACCAGCTTCGCGACGAAGGCGCCGAGCTGGTCGACATCGGCGGCGAGTCCTCGCGTCCTGGCGCAGCGACGGTTTCTGCGTCCGAGCAGATCGCGCGCATCGAGCCGGCCGTGGCCCACGCCCTCGCCTGTCGCTCGCTGCAGGTGTCGATCGACACCACCAGCCCGAGCGTCGCCGAGCACATGCTGCGGATGGGAGCGGGCATCGTCAACGACGTGTCGTGCCTGAGCGACGTCGATCTGGCGAAGGTGGCCGCTCGCTTCGACGCCGTGCTGATCCTGATGCACACGCGTGGCAGCCTCGGCTCGATGACGGGCTTCTCCGAATACCCCGACGACGCCTACGAAGACGTGGTGGCCGATGTGCGCCGCGAGTGGTGCGCCGCCCGTGATCGCGCCGTGGGCGCCGGCATGCCGCGCGCTCGCGTCTGGTTCGATCCGGGCATCGGCTTCGGCAAAAATGCCCGGCAGTCGTTCGAGCTCTTGCGCCGCCTGGGCGAGCTCGGCGATCTGGGCGTGCCGCTGGTGGTGGGCCCGAGCCGCAAATCCTTCATTCGGCTGGTGGACGACGTGGAGCCGGCCGAGCGCCTGGGCGGCACCATCGCAGCCTGCCTGTGGTGCGCTCGGCAGGGCGCGCGCGTGCTGCGCGTGCACGACGTGCGCGCAGTGCGCCAGGCGCTCTCGGTCAGTGAGCAGCTGGTAGACAGCGCCGCGCTGGAGCCAGCCCATGCTTGAAACGCTGCGCGCTTACTGGGAAGGG
>DATDEV010000525.1:0-8532 GCA_036522995.1 Polyangiaceae bacterium | reverse complement strand
CCAGCAGGACCAGTGCCATACCCGCATTGCGAACCAGCTTGCCCATGGCCAAGAAGGCTAGGCCCCGCCCCCAAATTCGTCGAGGGGGGCGCCAAAATTCGCTGCCATGTCCCTAAGTTCTCGATCCCCCGTAAACGTGCCCGTGCCCGACGGTCCGTAAGGAATGGTCGGGGCCCGTCTGGTTGGGTAGGCCGAGGTGCGTGGCGCGGGCCGGGCCCGCGCGCGCCGCGCCCAGCTGGGCGCGCAGGCAAGGCCTACCGGCCCAGCATCCCCGAGGCTCGCCAAGCGCGTTGCGCTATGCTGCGCGGCGCCATGAAACGGCTTTGGATTGCGGTGCTGCTCGCGCTCGGTTCGCTCGTCGGCCACGCCCAGGCGTTTCCGCACGTGGTGACGGAAAAGGACACGCTGGCGTCGATCGCCGAGCGCTACTACGGGCGCATCCAGTTCGAGAAGCTGCTGGTCGCCGCCAATGACCTGGACGCGCGCGGTGGCTCGCCGATCGTGCGCGGCATGCGGCTCGAAGTGCCTGCGCTCGGTCACCACGTAGTGCGGCAAGGCGAAACCTGGGACGGCCTGGCCGCCGCCCTGCTCGGCTCGGCGCAGCGCTCGGACGTGCTGTCGCTGGCCAACGGCTCCAGCCCCTGGCTCAGCCCCGAAGAGGGCGCCGAAATCGTGGTGCCCTTCAACCTGCGCGTGCTGCCCGATAGCGGCGACACCCTGATCACCATCGCCTACCGCTTCTACGGCGATATGAACCGCGCCTGGGTGCTCGACCGCTACAACCTGCTGCAAGGTCGCAAGCTGCAGCCCGGCGACGTGGTGCTGGTGCCGCTCACCGAGCTGCCGCTCACGGAAGCCGGCAAGCAGGCGGCGCGCGCGGCCGCGGGCGCTATCTGCTCCGAGGCTCAGGGTGAAACACGCAGCGTGCAAAAGAAGGTCGCGCAGGAGCTGCCCGCGCTGCTGTCGGACATCCGCAGCGGCCGCTACGTCGATGCCGTGGCGCGCGGCACGCGCTTCCTGGCCTCGGCCGAGCTGAGTGAGCAGCAAGTCGCCCTCGTGCAGCGGCAGCTGCTGGAAGCCTACGTGGCGCTCGAGGCCCCCGGCCTCGCCGCTGCGGCCTGCGCCGAGTGGCTGAAGCGCAGCCCCGGCGCCGCGCTGTCGCCGGTCGAGCTGTCCCCCAAAATCCTGACCGCCTGCGGCCTTCGCCAGTGACCACGGGCACGCTGCGAGCCAAGCTCGATTGGGGAGCCTTCGCGCCGCTGCGGCTGAAAGCCCGCAGCGTGGCCGACGGCGTTTATGCCGGCAGCCACAAGAGCCCACGCCGCGGCACCGGCGTCGAGTTCGGGGGGCACCGCGCCTACGTGCCCGGCGACGACCTACGTTACATCGACCGCCACGCGCTCATGCGCCACGGCGAGCTGCTGATTCGCGAGTTCGAAACCGAGACCGATCGCGATCTGTGGCTGTTCGTCGACGCCACGGCCTCCATGGCCTACACCGGCCCCGGCGCGAGCGGACCGAAGTACGGCTTCGCGGCGCTGGTGGCGGCGGCGCTGGCCTACGTCGCGGGCCGGACCGGTGATCGGGTAGGCCTGGACTTCTTTGGCGGTCAGCACGCGCGTCCGTTGCCCGCGCGCTCGGGGCGCGATGCCTTCGAGCGCGTGGTGGCAGCGCTCGAAGACACCGAGCCCGCCGGCGATCTGAGCGCCGAGCCACGGCTGCTCGAGCAAGCGCTGGGTCAGGCGCAGCGCTCGGCGCGGCGCGGCGCGATTCAGGTGGTGCTCACCGATCTACTGGACTTGCCCCCGGGCACGCTGGAAGCACTGAGCGGGCTGACCACGCGCGGCCGTTCGCTACAGGTCGTGCAGGTGCTGGCGCCCGCCGAGCGCGACTTTCCGTTCGAGGGCGCGGTGCTGCTGCGCTCGCTCGAGGGCAAGAGCAGCGTCGAAACCGACGCCGGCCTGGCTCGCAGCAAGTACCTGGCCGCGCTCGAGGAGGCGCGCCAGCGTGCGGAGCGCCAGCTGGTGCCGCGCGGTGGCCGCTTGCTGAGCGCCGTGACCACCGACTCGGCCGAGGAGCTGGTGCGCAAGATCCTCAGCAGCAACGTGGAGCTGCGGGCATGAGCTTCGTCACGCTACTGGCGCTGTCGCTCTCGCTGCTGGTTGCCGCTCCTACCGTCGCGCATTTGCTGCGGCGTGGTCGGGCGCGCGAACAGCCTTTTCCGCCCGCTGCGCTGGTGCCAGAGGCGCGCGCCACCACGCGTGAGCGCAGCCGGCTCGAGGATCGCGGGCTACTCTTGCTGCGCGCGCTGATGATCCTGAGCCTGGCCGTGCTGGGCGCAGGCCCGCTGGTGCGCTGTTCGCGCGTGGCGCTGGGTCGCACCGCGGGCGCCTCGGTCGCGCTCGCGATCGTGGTCGACGATTCGGCCAGCATGCGCGCTCGAGTCGGCGACGTGACACGCTTCCAAAAGGCGATCACCGCCGCCCAGCAGCTGCTCGGCTCGGCGCGCGACGGCGACGCAGTGGCGCTGGTGCTGGCCGGGAAACCGGCGCGCCTGGCGCTGGCTGCCGGGACCGACCTGCGCGCGGCCGCTCACGCCGTGGCCGAGTTGCGCCCCACCGATCGCGGCACGGATCTGAGCGCCGGCCTGGCACTGGCACGCGCGGCGCTCGCCAGCCTGCCGCATCAAGACAAACGCATCGTGCTGCTCAGCGATCTGGCCGGTCAATTGCCGGCGGAGCCGAGCAACGACGTGTGGGCTCCCTTGCCCGAGCTGACGGCAGCGGTCGACGACTGCGCCGTCTTGCGCGCCGCGCAGAACGGCCAGCGCGTGGCACTCGACATCGCCTGCTCCAGCGAGAACGCGGCGCGCGGACGCAACGTGCGCCTGGTCACCAAGGATCCCGCGCTCAAGATCGAGGCTCGCCTGGTCGTGCAGCGCGGCGAGCAATCGCTGAGGCTCGAGGCCAAGGGCACGACCGACGCGCTGGCGGTCCAGCTCACGGGTCGGGACCAGAACCCCGACAACGACCGCGCCGAGGTGGCGCCCGAATCGCGCAGTCTCAGCCTGGCCGTCCACGTCGACAGCGCGCGCGAGCACGTGGCCACGGGCGGCGCGCCGCTGCTCGAGCAAGCGCTGCATGCGCTGTCGACCGGCGCCCCGGTGAGGCCGCTGGCCGAGCTGCCGCGCGAAGCCAGTGAGCTCAGCGACGTCGCCGCGCTATTCATCGACGATCCACCTGGCTTCACGCCCGAGACGCGCAGCGCCCTGGACGGCTGGCTCGAGGGCGGCGCGGTAGCCACGCTGTTTTTGGGGCCGCACGCGCACGACACACAGCTCGGCGCCAACCTCGAGCCGTTCGTGCGCGGCGCGGTCGATTGGGAGCCGCTCGGCGCGGCCACCGAAACCGACGTTGCCTCCTTCGCCTGGCTGGGCGCCGAGGCCGGCAGCCTGGCAGGGCTCTCGCCCAAGGGGCGCGCACGCCTGGACACGGCGCTCTTGCCCGGAGCCGACAGCGTCGGACGCTGGAGCGACGGCAAGGTATTGGTCAGCCGCCTGCAGCGCGGACGCGGACTGCTGTTCAGCGTCGGGCTACCGGTCTCGGTCGACGGCAGCGATCTGCCGCTGCGTCCCGGCTTCCTGGCGCTGCTCGACCACATGGTGAGCGAGGCCTTGCGACGCCGTGGTCCGCGCGCCAGCGAGGCCGGCACCGAGTGGTGGTTCCCGAGCGGCGGCCCGCTGCAGATCAGCGGGGCGAGTGGCGCGCTCGCGCTGCGCGAAGCCGATGGCCAGCGCGTCGCCACGCCCGAGGTCACGGGTCGCTACGAGCTGAACGTGGCCGGCAAGCGCGAGACGCGTTTCATCACGCTGCCGGCGGAAGAAGTCCTCGCCACGCCGACGCGCGACCTGCCCGCGGCCTGGAGCGGCACTCCGGGTGGGCGCGCTCCCGAAGTCGACGCTTCGCCCGAGCTGGGCTGGCTCCTGCTCGCCCTGCTCGCGCTCGAGATCGGGGTGCGACTCAGCCGCTTGCTGCGTGAACGGCGCGCGCACGGTGCTATACAGCCGTCCTCGCCATGACCGAAGCTTTCACGCCGCCGCTGGCGGAGCTCGAACGACGCTTTCGCCTGGCCACGACACTCGCTTTCGGCGCCGGCTACGAGCAGGTCGATCCGCTCGTGCGCCGCTCGGACCGCGCTGACTTTCAAGCCAACCTGGCGATGAGCCTGGGCAAGCTCCTCAAGCAGCCACCTCGCGACGTGGCGCAAGCGCTGGTCAGCGCGCTGGACAGCGACGACATCTGTGAAAAGTTGGAGGTCGCCGGTCCCGGCTTCATCAACATCACGCTCAAAAACGCCTACCTGGATCGGCTGCTGGCCGCGATGGCCGCGGACGCGCGGCTGGGCGTCGCGCTGGCCAGCGTGAAGCAGACCGTGATCGTCGACTACGGCGGCCCCAACGTCGCCAAGGAGATGCACGTGGGCCACCTGCGGCCGTGCGTGATCGGCGACTGCCTGGTGCGCGTGCTCGAGCTCGTCGGGCACGCCGTCATCCGCCAGAACCACATCGGCGATTGGGGCACGCCCTTCGGCATGTTGATCGAGCACCTGCTCGACCTCGGCGGCACCGACAAGGCAACCGAGCTGTCGGTCGGCGAGCTGGACGTCTTCTACAAGGCGGCGCGCAAGAAGTTCGACAGCGATCCCAGCTTTGCCGAGCGCGCTCGCCAGCGCGTCGTTTCGCTGCAAGCAGGCGACCCGCCCACGCTCGAGCTGTGGCGCGCCCTGGTCGACGCCTCCACGCGCTACTTCGAGAAGGTGTTCGCGCGCCTGGGCGTCAGCATGACGCCCGCCGACACCCGCGGGGAAAGCTTCTACAACCCGCAGCTGCCTGAAATTGCGGCGGATCTGCAGCAGCGCGGGGTGGCGACGATCGGTGACGGCGCGCTGTGCGTCTTTCCGCCTGGCTTCAAGAACCGCGAAGGCACGCCGCTGCCGGTGATCGTACGCAAGTCGGACGGCGGCTTCGGCTATGCCGCTACCGATCTGGCCGCGCTGCGCTTTCGCGCGCGCGAGCTGCACGGCAATCGCATTCTGTACGTGGTGGGCTCGCCGCAAGCCCAACATTTTGCGATGGTGTTCGCGGTCGCGCGTTTGGCGGGCTACGTCGGCGACGACGTGCGCACCGAGCACGTCGGCTTCGGCTCCATCCTGGGCAGCGATCGCAAGATGCTCAAGACGCGCTCCGGCGACACCTTGCGCCTGATCGAGCTGCTCGACGAAGGCCGGCAGCGCGCGCTGCAGCAGCTCGAGGAGCGCGGCGTCGATCTACCCGACCCCGCCAAGCTCGCGCTGGCCGAGAACCTGTCGCTGGCCGCCATCAAGTACGCCGATCTCTCCAGCGACCGCATCAAGGACTACATCCTCGACTGGGACCGCATGCTCGCGGCCGAGGGCAACACCGGTCCCTACCTGCAGTACGCGCAGGCGCGGCGGCGATCGCTGTTGCGCAAGCTCGAGCCGGGCGAGGTCATCGACCCCAGCGCTGCGCGAATCCAGCACGAGCGTGAACGTGCGCTCGCACTGTCGCTGATTGGCTTCGGCGAGGCAGTGCATGCCGTCGCCGGCTCGCTCGAGCCGCACAAGCTCTGTTCGTTCCTGTACGAGGTCGCCAGCGCCTTCAGCGCCTTCTGGGTGGAGTGCCCGGTGCTCAAGCCGGAAATCGAGCCGGCAGTGCGCGCCTCGCGCGTGGCGCTGTCGGACCTCACGGGGCGCGTGCTGGAGCAGGGCATGTCCTTGCTCGGCATCCACGCTCCCGAGCGCATGTAGGTCTAGCCAGCAGCGCGTTTGGAGCCCCAAACGCCACGAGACAGGCCAGCCCGGCTTCACGCGCCGCGCGCGCGCCGGCTTCCGCACCGCGTGCCGGCGTGATAGTCCGGGCGGCCATGCGCTCCTGTCTGTTCGCGTTCCTGCTCCTGGCGGGCTGCAGCTCTGCAGGTCCTTATGGCTACAGTCGCACCTACTCGGCGCTCGACGCCGAGCAGGACGCCGCCGAGGGCGCCAAGGAATACGACCCGGTCATGGCCGAGCGCGACAAGGCCGAGTGGAAGACGCAGAAGGTCAGCGTCTTCGGCATCGTCAACAAACGCGCAGAAGGGCCAGGCGGCGCCGCCTACGTCACGCTCAGCGTGCGTTCGCTCGAGGCCCGCAACCTGTGTGAGGAGCTCGACGAGGCCACCTGCCGCGTCACCGTCGGCGAGCGCGAGTTCGCGATCGTGCACGCGCTGCTCAAGCTGTCGCCTGCCGACGATCTGGGAGAAAAAAGCCTCAACCGCGGCTCGTTGGTGCGAGTGCTGGGCAAGCTGACCGACGAGGTCGATGCCGACGACGGTGCGCCGGTGCTCAAGGCCGACTACTACCGCCACTGGCCGCGCAACTATTTCGTGACGACGGCCAGCCGCCCCGACATGCCGATGTGAGTCGGGCCCGTCGCCGCAGTAGCTGCTCGACTCGAGCGCGGCTCGGCCGCGTGAGCTCAGAGTGAGCCCAGCGACCAGCCGATGTGAAACTGAGTCACGATGCTCGCCCCGGAAGGCCGCGACACGTCGCGAGCGACGCAGTCGGCGCCGTTCGTCGGGCAGGTGACCTGCACGTGCCCGCCAAACGATTTGCCGGCGCTGAGCTCGAAGCCGACGCGCATGCTGCGTGACGTGGTCCACTCGAACGGCAGCTGCAGGCCCAGTGAGCTGCCGTAGTCGTTCACGTCCGAGCGCAGGAACACGAAGCCCGGCGCGAACACGAAGTTCTTGGTGCCGGCCACCACCAGGCCCACCGTCATGCCGTAAAACACCGACACGTTGCGCGAGGGCAGGGGCTGCGCGCCGGCCGACCCGGGGTTGAACGAGTACCCCGATAGGTCGTCGCTGGCTTCCGCGAGCGGCACCACCAGGCGGGCCGATACCCGCAGCCGATCGACCAGGTAGGCTCCCGCCTGCATGCCGACGTTCCAGAAGCCCGAGGTGCGATCTTCGAGCCAAACGTTGGTCAAGGTCACGTCGATCCAGGGCGACGAGCGCAGGGCAAAGTCGTCCGGCTGCGTCGCCGCCGCTGCCGGGGCCGGCGACGCAGGCGCGGCCGCCGGTCCGGACGCCGGGGGCGCCACGGATGGCTGCGCCAGCACCACCCGGCTGGCCAAAAGCAGCGTAGCCAGGCAGCCGAAGCAGTAGCTGCGAGCCCTGGCGCCTTGCCCCATGCGCACAGGATTGCCGAACGCGCTGCGCAGTCAAGCCGGCAATGGTAGAAGCGACGGCCTTGGACACGACCGGTACCTTCTCTGGCCCTCGCACCTACCGTCTCGGAGCTCTGAGCGCGGCCGCGCTCATCGCGGCGCTGGCGCTGGCCCCCGCCGCGCAGGCGACGGTGGTCGAGCGCATCGTGGCGACCGTCGGCGAGCGCGCGATCCTGCTCAGCGATCTCAGGCGCCGCTCCGAGCCCTTCATGATGCAGGTCCAGCAGACGGTGCCGGCCGGCGCGCAGCGCAACGCCGCCATTTCGCAGGTGTACAAGGCGGTGCTGCAGAAGATCGTCGACGAAGAGCTGATGGAAAAGGCCGCCACGGTGGCCAAAGTCAGCATCACCCCGATGGAAATCGACGAGGCGCTCAAGCGCGTGGCACAGCAGAACAAGCTGACCGTCGAGCAGGTGGTGAGCGAAGCCGAGCGCGCCGGTCTGAGCGAATCCAAGTACCGCGAAGAGCTGCGACGCCAGCTGCTCGAGGCCAAGCTGCTCAACGTGCGGCTGCAGGGCCGCATCCGCATTACCGAAGAAGACCTGCGCTCAGCCTTCCGCAAGCTCGAGGTCGAGGAGCGCGGGCAGCTCAACGTACGCGTGGGGTGGGTGGTGATTCGCGGAGCCAATCACAGCACCGACGAAGCGCGCCAGCTCGCCAACGCCGCGGCCAAGCGCGCGCTGCAGGAAGACTTTGCCAGCGTGGCGCGCGCGCTGTCGGAGGATCCGGCCAGCGCGGCGAACGGCGGAGCGCTGGCCAAGTCCCGCCCCGACCAGCTGCCGCGCGAGATAGCCCAGGTCTCGCTCACCCTGGCGACCGGTCAGGTGTCACAAGTCATCAAGGCCGGCGCCGACTTCGTCGTGATCAAGGTGCTGGAGCGCGACCCGAGCACCCTGCCCGACTACGAAGACGCCAAGCGCGAGCTGGGCGAGCGCGTCTACATGGATAAGATGGCCCTGGCGCGCCGCGCCTGGCTCGACAACCTGCGCCGTCAGCACCACGTCGAGACCAGGCTCTGACAGTTTGTCAGGGCCGGGGAAACCAGCGCCAAGCTGGCGCGCCCCCAGCTGCGCGAGCGCCCGGCCGAACGCGCCCGAGCGCTGTTTTCCCACGCCTCGTTCGATGATTGCAGCGTGGCACGCCGTGTGCTCATAAAGCCCCGTCCGAATGCGTCTCCTCCGCCTCCTGGTCTTAGCCTTGGCGCTCGCTGGCACGACGGTTTCGAACGTGCGGGCTCAGACCGTCGG
>DATDEV010000524.1:0-4046 GCA_036522995.1 Polyangiaceae bacterium | reverse complement strand
CACGAACTCGCGGTCCTGAATGTCCATGTTGAAGCGGTCCACGACCCGGACGCCGTTGTCGTAGACCTTGACGACGTCCTTGAGAATTACGCCTGCCATATTCTTTTCTTCGCCGTCGCGTCCGAGCAGGCATTGCCTGGCTCTGCCGTTCGCGACGCCGAGTGCAGGGATATTACACGGAAAATCGATTCGCTAGGCAAACGTCCAGCTTTACCAAGCGCGGCTCGCTCGTGGTCGTTCGAGGCGCCGGCCCCAAACGCTTGCTCGCTAGCGCCGGGCCCCCGCGCAGGCTGAGTCGCTCTCCGGCAGCAGGTGGTGGTGAGGCCCCGACCGAAAGCGCTTTTGTTGCGAAGCCAGGCCGTGCTCGCTCGCATAGAGGTGGTAGGTTTCGAGGAAGGCCTGCCCGTTGGATATCGAGCGCTTAAAGTCCGATTTTACAGTCCGCTATGCCGGTGAGGCGCAGGTTTTCTCGGCCCCGGGTCGCGTGAACCTGATCGGTGAGCACACCGACTACAATGAGGGCTTCGTGCTGCCGATGGCCATCGAGCGGCGCACGTACGTGGCCGGTGCTCGCAACGGCGGCTCGCTCTTGCGCGTGGCGTCGCTGGGCCAGCGCAGCCAGGGGGAGATCGATCTCGCCGGACCCCCGGTCAAGCGCCGGGGCTCCTGGCTCGACTACATCGAGGGCACGGCGCGCTCGCTGCTGGCGCGTGGGTTCCCGGTCGTGGGCTGCGACCTGCTGATTGACAGCGAGGTCCCGACCGGGGCGGGGCTGTCGGCATCGGCTGCCCTCGAGCTGTCGGTCGGCATGGCGCTGGCGACGCTGGGCGGAACGACAGAGCCGGACCGCGTCCAGCTCGCGCTGGCCGGCCAGGCAGCCGAGCACGAGTACGTGGGCATGTTGTGCGGCATCATGGACCAGTACATCACGGCGCTTGGCAGGCCCGATGCGGCCCTGCTCATCGACTGCCGCACGCTCGAGACGCGCTCCGTGCCGATGCGGCTGAGCGGCGCCAGCGTGCTGGTGTGCGACACGCGCGTGAAGCACGAGCTGGCGTCGTCGGAGTACAACCTGCGTCGGGCCGAATGCCTGCGCGGCGCCAATATCCTGGCCAGGTCGTTGCCAGGCGTGCGCACGCTGCGCGACGTGTCCATGGCGGATTTCGAGCGGCTGGGCACGGAGCTACCCGAGGTCGTGCGCAAGCGCTGCCGCCACGTGGTGAGCGAGAATGCGCGCACGCTTTCAGCGGCCGACGCGCTGGCGGCCCTCGACTTGCCGCTCATGGGTCGATTGATGTCGGCGTCGCACGCTTCGCTGCGCGACGACTACGAGGTGAGCTGCGCCGAGCTCGACGTGGCGGTCGACGCGGCCAGCGCCGAGCGGGGCGTGTACGGCTCGCGCATGACGGGCGGCGGATTTGGCGGCTGCACCGTGACGCTGCTCGACAACGACGCGGTCGAGCGCGTGGGCGCCGCCGTCAAGGCGGCGTTCGCAGCTCGGGGCTGGCAGCAGCCCGAGCTCTTCGCCAGCTCCGCGCGCGGCGGAGCACGTCGAGAATAACGGCACCAAACCGGCCGGTCGAGCGTGTTAGCCTCGCCCTCGGTCTCGTCGTCGTTGGGGCCCCAGCCCGAACGCTTCGGGTTTCCGAGACCGGAGGCTTTGCGTATGTCGAATCAGGTTGCCGTTTTCTGGCCGGGTGACGCGCGTGAGATCCCCAACCAGCTGGCGCTGCCGAACGTGCAGGAAGCCACGACCCAGCTGCTCGGTGCGCTGAGGAAGCTCGGGCGGGCGCCCTACCTGGTCGAGGGCTACTTGTCGAAGCCTCACCACGCCATCGAGAAGCTCGGCCCGATTCGCGATCCCATGGTGGGCGTTTGCGTACACTGGTTCTACGGTCCCCACACCACCGACGGCGTGGTGGGCAAGGACAACCCGCTCTTGCTGGCCAGCAACTTCTCCGGGCGCTGGCCGGGCCTGGTGGGGTTGCTCAATACAGGTGCTTGCCTGGCCAGCCTCAACCGCCGCTTTTCACGGGCATGGACCGACGCCGCCGACTGGACTAGCGACGAAGTGTTCATGGAGCGGCTGCGCGAGTGGTGCACCACCGGCCAGATCGCCTACGCCGAGGACGCCATCAGCTATCACGCGCCCGTGTCGGCCGCCGCCGCCCAGCTGGCGCGCGAAGTGGCGCGCGAGGTGAGGGAGCGACGCATCCTGATCCTGATGCTGGGCGACACGTCGATGGGCATGATCAACGGCTATTTCGGGCCGCGCCTGCTCAACCGCCATGGCTTCACCGAGCACAAGGTCGATCAGGCCTGGATCATCGACCGGGGGCGCCGCATCGAAGGCGCGCGCATCGACGCAGCGCTGGCGTTCGTGAAGGAAAAAGGCCTCGCTTTCCACTGGCGCGAGGGTGACGCACAGGACTTCGACGAGGCGTCCAGCCGCGAGCAATTGCGCGACTACCTGGTGGTGCTGGACATGGTGAGCGAGTTCAAAGCGGACTGCATCGGTTGGCAGTACCAGCTGGGGCTGATCCCGCTGCGCCCGCCGTCGGACCTGGCCGAAGGTTTACTCAACTCGGTGTGCCGCCCGGAGTCGAACGGCGACACCATCGCCTGCGCCACCGAAGCCGACCAAGGCAACGTGGTGCCGATGGAGCTGATGAAACGCCTGCTCAAGCGCAAAGGGCTGCATCAGGCCGTGATGTTTCACGACGTGCGCTGGGGCGCCGAGCACGAGGGCCGCTTCCTCTGGGTGCTGCTCAACTCGGGATCGTGCGGCGCCTACGCCTTCAACCACGACCCGGGGACGCTGCGCGGCGCGCACTCCTACCGGCAACCGGCGCTCTACTTCCCGACGCCCGGCGGCACCCTGGCGGGGGAGAGCCTGCCCGGCAAGATGACCTGGGCTCGCAGCTACATCCTGAAGGACGAGCTGTGGATGGATATCGGCCGCGGTGAGGTGGTGAAACTCCCGGAAAAGGTGCGGGATTCTTGGTGGGAAGGCACGACCCGGCAATGGCCCTTCATGGCCGCTGACATGGGCATCGGGCGCGACACGCTGATGGCGCACTACCTATCGAACCACGTCGCCGTCGCCTACGGCGACATCTTCGACGAGATGGTGGCGCTGTCACTCGAGCTCGGTTTCAAGGTGCGAGTGCTGGCGGACCGCTAACCTGGTCAGCGTCTCGCCCGATGGCGCCGCCGAGCAGAATGTCACCGTGTGGATGGATCACCGGGCGCTGGCAGAAGCGCACGAGATCCCGGGCTTTTGCCGATCCACGCCGAGCGGCGCGGCCGCTACTGGTTCGGTCAAGCTCCCTTCGCGTCCGATGGTGTGCGCGGCTACCTGTGGTTGTCGGGAGGCGTGGGCGAGATCGACGGTCGCGCTACGGTCGAGTTCTACCTCGACGAGGCGGGGTATCAGCGCAATGCTAAGCGCATGCTCGACGCGTGGCGTAAGACCGGTCCCGGCTTCGTGGGCCTACATGGTGGGCTTGCCTACTCGTTCAGCCAGCGGCACGCGCTCACGCTCGAGCTCAGGTTCGTGCAGATGCTGGCGGCGACCGCGCAGGGCGTGCCGTGAGCCTGGCATATTCCCTTCGGGCTTTGAGCGGACTCGATATAACGCTTGGAGCGGGTGACTAGTCTGGCGGGCCGCGACTGGAACCGGTTTCAGATCTGGTGTACAGTGTTGCCGATGTCGCTTCGTCGCAAACTATCGTGGTGCGTGCTGGGGCTGCCGTTGTGCTGGTGGGCCTGCGGCAATAGTCAGGGGATTCGGGCCGTCGATCGCAACGACGACACGCTCGCCGACGATCTCGGCACCTTCGTCGATGTCGATGGCAATGGCGCGGCCGACGACATCGACATCAATGGTGACGGCCAACTGGACGGCCCCGGTGTCGACACCGACGACGACGGCAGGCTCGACGCGCTGGCTCTCGACACTGACTGCGATGGCGTGTTCGATTCGCTCGATACGACGGGGGACGGCCGCGCCGATTGGGTCACGCAATTGGCGCCGCCGGCCGACG
>DATDEV010000523.1:0-10105 GCA_036522995.1 Polyangiaceae bacterium | reverse complement strand
AAAAGGCTCGATCACGCCTCCCAGGAGCGCGGCATAGGCGGTCGAGATTTCGAGGACTACCCGACCTGTTTTCGGGTGCAGGTTCCGGCGGCCTAGCCCGACCCGCGAGGCAGTCCGGCCCGGCGCCGTGCGGGATCTAATTTCCCAGCATGGCAGAACGCACCTTTCGGCAGATGCAGATCGAGGGGAATCGTCCGCATTTTCTGGCGGCCGCGGATGGCACGCGGTCTGCAAAGACCCGGGGACACTCTTCCCACCCGAATCCGGTGCAGCGCAATGTCACTCCGTGGAGTGCGCAGCCCTAGGTTCGGCCCCCACGAGGTCCCCCATGACGCGAGCTGTGTTGTCTGCTGCCATCGATTCCGTGTGGAGGCTGGTGAGCCAGGAACGGCCGTGTCCGGTGTGCGGTGCGCGAGATGCCTGCAGCATTCACACCGAAGACGCCTTCGTGTGCTGCGCGCGTGAGCCCTCCGAATGGAAGCTGACCAACGGCGCGTGGCTCCACCGCGTGGTGGCGTCGAGCGTGCTCCAACCGGCTAACGCCGAACAAAGTGCCGTGGCTTCCAACGCCGAACAGGGTGACGCCGATCACTCGGGCATTCGCATCCGGCTCTAAACATGCAACGACATAGCGAGCCGCATAGTGACTCGCAGCGAGCCGTGTGTCCGGGGCTGTCGTCCGTACAAGCGTGGGACGCCGTCAGCTCGTTGCGAGGCGAGCTGTACGCGTCCGAGCATCTGATCGCTCACGCGGCCGATGTGGCGCGGGCCCACGGACAGCCCTCCCTGCGAAGCACACCGGGCCCCTTGCGCAAACGCTTTGGCGAGGCCCGGGGACAGCTTCGCGCTGCCTACGAGATCCTCTCGCGCGACGCCAAGAACAAGCGCGACCCCAGCCCCGCCGAGGAGTGGCTGCTCGATAACTCCCATGTCGTGGATGAGCAAATCCGCGAAATTCAGGAGGATTTGCCCTGGGGCTACCTGATCGAGCTGCCCCGCATCGGGGTTGGAGCCATGCGCGGTTACCCGCGCGTGTACGGGCTTTGCCTCGACTATCTGCGTCACAGTGATGCGCGCGTCGATCTGGGCAGTCTGGCCGAGTACGTGCTCGCGTATCAACGCGTCGCAACCCTGACCATCGGCGAGCTGTGGGCGGTGCCGATCATGCTGCGGCTTGGGCTGACGTTGATGGTCGGTGCCCTGGCAGTGTCGGAGGCGCGCGCCAAGGATCGCGAGCTCGCCGATGGCTGGGCCGACGAGCTGATTGGCGAGGGACAGAACGCCGAGCGCGTGCAGCGCAGCCTGCGCAACCTGGACCGACTCGACGCAGAGCTGACGGCGGGGTTCCTGGTACAGCTGCTCAAGCGTGTGCGTGAGCACGACGCCCCGCTCAGGCCGGTGCTGGACTGGATCCACGCCCGTTGCGAAGCGATGGGCACGACGGCCGAAGAGCTGACCCGTCGCGAGCACCTGCGCCAAGCTGCCGATCAGGTGTCGGTCGGTAACGCCATCACCAGCATGCGCGCGATCGCGGCGCTGGATTGGACCAACTTCTTCGAGCTGACGAGCGGCGTCGAGGAAGTGTTGCGCCGCGATCCCTGCCAGGCCTACCAGAACATGGATCAGCCGTCGCGCGACCGCTGTCGGCACGCGGTCGAGCTCTTGGCCCGCCGCGGCAAGGTCGACGAGCGTGGCGTTGCGGAGCGTGCGCTTTCGCTGGCGGCTGCGGCGCGCGAACAGGGCAGTCGACCGATCGCCGAGAGCCACGTTGGCTACTACTTGCTGGACTCCGGGCGCCCGCGCTTGGAAAGAGAGGTCGGCTACCGTCCCAAGCTCTCAGAGCGACTGCGGCGGCCGATTCTGGCCTACCCTGCCGCATTCTACCTGGTCGGTGTGGCTGTGCTGACGGGCGCCGCTTGCGCCCTGCTCAGCGCGCCCTTGCTGGCCAGCTTCGAAAGCCAGTGGGCCGTCTGGCTGGCACTGCTCTGCTTTTCGATTCCGGTCAGCGAGCTTGCGCTGTCGCTGGTCAATACGCTGATCGTCTTCGCGTTGCCGCCTCGCCTGCTGCCGAAGCTCGACTTCGAGGAAGGTATCCCCGAGCAGCACCGCACCCTGGTGGCGGTGCCGTCGCTGCTGGAGAGCGCGAGCGGCGTCGCCCAGTTGGTCGAAGACCTCGAGGTGCGCTCGCTGGCCAACCCCGAAGCGAACCTGTACTTCGCCCTCGTCACCGATTTCGTCGATGCCTCGGAAGCCGAAACCGAGCGCGATGTCGAGCTGCTGGATCTGGCCAAGCGCGGCATCGCGGAGCTCAACCAGCGCTACCCCGGTCGCGAGCCGCGCTACTTCTTGCTGCACCGGCGGCGTCTCCACAATCCCGTCGACGCCCGTTACATGGGCTGGGAACGCAAGCGCGGCAAGCTCGAGGAGCTGAATCGGCTGCTGCGCGGCGCTACCGATACGACCTTCGACGTGGTCACGGCAGAAAGCGAGCTTTTGCAGAGCATTCGCTACGTGATCACGCTCGACGCTGACACGGAGCTGCCGCGCGAAGTGGCGCGGCGCCTGGTCGGTGCCATGGCGCACCCCCAGAATCGACCGGTGCTCGACCCGACGCGCCAGCGCGTGGTGCGCGGCTACGGCATCATTCAGCCGCGCGTCGGTACGCTGCCGCTCAGCTCGCGGCGCTCGCGTTTTGCGCGCATTTTTGCCGGTCCGCCGGGCATCGATCCGTATACGACCGCCGTCTCGGACGTGTACCAGGATCTGTTCGGGGAGGGCTCGTTCGTCGGCAAGGGCATCTACGACGTGGACGCATTCCGAGCGGCGCTGCATGCGCGCGTGCCGGACAATCGACTCCTCAGTCACGATTTGTTCGAGGGCAGCTTCGCGCGCTCCGCGCTGGCGACCGACATCGAGGTGCTCGACGAGCAGCCCGCCAGCTACGAGGTCGTGGCCAGTCGGCAGCACCGCTGGCTGCGCGGCGACTGGCAGCTGCTCCAGTGGCTGCTGCCCAAGGTGCCCGTGCGCGGCGGGGGCAAGCGCCCGAGCGATCTGCGGGTCCTCGACTGGTGGAAGCTGTTCGACAACCTGCGCCGCAGCCTGGTGGCGCCGGCGCTGGTGACCGTGCTCATCGGCAGCTGGTTCTTCGCGCCGGGGCTGGCAGGTTGGTCGCTGGCGCTCCTCGGTGCGGTGTTCCTGGGCCCGCTGCTGGTGCGCGAAGCGTTGCAACTGGCGCGCGCTGCGACCGATGCTCGCTCGCGCTTCGGCGGTCTGGGAGGCGATCTGCTCAAGAACGTAGAGCAGATGAGCCTGGGCGTGATCCTGCTCTTCGATCAGGCCCTGCTATCGCTCGACGGTATCGTGCGCACGCTCTACCGCGTGCTCATATCCCGGAAGAACCTGCTGGAGTGGACGACCATGAGCCAGGCGGCACGCAAGCACCGGCGTGGCGGTGCGCGCAGCTCGCGTCGCTTCGCCGCCAGTGCCTGGGCGGCGCTCGCCTGCTCGGCGCTGGTGCTCGCGCTGGCGCCGGCCATGGTGCCCTTCGCGGCGCCGCTGCTCGTCGGATGGCTCCTGGCACCGGCGCTGGTCGGTTGGCTCGGCCGTCCGCAGCTCGTGCGTGCGCCCGACGAAGGCTTGTCGGCCAGCGGTCGGCGGCGCCTGCGCGTGCTCGCGCGCAAGACCTGGCGCTTCTTCGAGACCTTCGTGACGGCTCAGGATAACTGGCTCCCGCCCGACAACTATCAGGAAGATCCGCGTGGCGTGGTCGCGCACCGCACGTCACCGACCAACATCGGCCTGTACCTGCTTTCGGTCGCCTCGGCGCACGACTTGGGCTTCGTCACCGCGCGCGAGATGCTGACGCGCCTGGAGCATACGCTGGCCACGCTGGCGCGCATGGAGCGACGCTCGGGTCACATCCTCAACTGGTACGACACCACCAGCTTGCGACCGCTGGAGCCGCAGTACGTTTCGACCGTCGATAGCGGCAACCTGGCGGGTTACCTGTGGACTCTGCGTGAGGCGTGCGCGGAGCTGTCGCACACGCCGCTGCTCCACCCGCGAACGCTGGAAGCAGCGCGGGATGCGCTGGCGCTCGCGGGGCGTGCGCTGGAGCGCGAGCAGCGCGGCGACAAGAAGGCCAGCCTGCCGCAGGAGCTGAGCGACCTGGACGCGCGCCTACTGGCAGCTCACGGCGAGCTGCTGCAGGGCTCGGTCGAAGGGTTGAGCTGCTTGGTTCGCCTGAGCGCCGCTCTCGAGCAGCTGCAGCGCGCGGGCTGGGCCGAACGGGCCGACGCCGAAACGCGCTATTGGCTTGCGCAGGCGGCGCGCGTCGTGCGCGAGGCGCGCGACCAGGTGCAGGAGCTGGCGCCGTGCTTGGAGTGGCTGGGCATGGCACCCGCGTGGACCTTCGACGCCGAGCCGCAGCGCCGCTATAGCGAGCTGGCGGCGCGGCTAGCCAAGGCGCGTTCGCCGGGGGAGCTCGCGGCCACCGCCACGCTGCTGCTCGACGACCTGGTAGCGCTCGAGCAGTGGCTTTCGCAGCAGGCGAGCAGCGAGGCAGCTGCCTGCTTGAGCTTCTGCAAAGAGCTCGCCGCGCGACTGGCGATCACTCAGCACGCGTGCGACGCACTGCAACAGCGCGCCACGCGCGTCGCCGACGACGCGGTGGAGCTGGCCGACGGTATGGACTTCGGCTTCCTCTACGATCGCGAGCGGTCTTTGTTCGCGATCGGCTACAACGTCAGCGGTGCGCGCCTCGACAGCTCGCACTACGATCTGCTCGCGTCGGAGGCGCGGCTGGCGAGTCTGGTCGCCATCTCCAAGGGCGACGCCCCGCTCGAGCATTGGTGGAAGCTGGCTCGGCCGCGCACCGCCACGTCCGCCGGACGCGCGCTGCTGTCGTGGAGCGGCTCGATGTTCGAGTACCTGATGCCGTTGCTGGTGACCGGCGCGAGCCGCGACACGCTGCTCTGGGAAACCTGCTGCTCGGCGGTCGGTCGTCAGCAGGCCTACGCCGCCGAGCAGAACCTGCCCTGGGGCATCTCGGAAGCCGCCTACAACGTGATGGATCTGGGGATGACTTACCAGTACCGCGCGTTCGGCGTGCCGGGCTTGGGCCTGAAGAGCGGCTTGGGCGAAGACCTGGTCGTCGCGCCCTACGCCAGCGTGCTGGCCGCCATGGTGAGGCCTGATCTGACGCTCGAGAACCTCGACGCGCTCGATCGCGAAGGGCTCGATGGCCGCTACGGGTATTACGAGTCGGTCGACTACACGCCTGCTCACGTGCCGCCGGACAAGCGCAGCGTCGTGGTCAAGGCTTTCATGGCGCATCACCAGGGCATGTCCCTGGTGGCGCTCTGCAACGTGCTCTGCAACTGGCCGATGCAGCGCCGTTTCTTCGCCGACGCTCGGGTCAAGGCCAGCGCGCTGCTGCTCGAGGAGCGAGTGCCGCAAACCACGCCCGTGATCACGCCCCGCGCCGAGCAGGCGTCCACGCCGCTGCTGGGCGAGCCGGAGCTGCGCCTCACCGACCACGTTGGCCTGGGTCAAACCGGTGTGCAGCGCTTGCACCTGCTCGGGCACGGCGAGCTGTCGAGCATCATCTCGGCCAGCGGCGCGGGCGTCACCACCTGGCGCGGTATGGACGTCACGCGCTTCCGCGAGGACGCAGCGCTCGAAGCCGGCGGCACCTTCATCTACGTGCGCGACCTGACCGCCAAGCGACTGTGGTCGGCGGGTCAGCAGCCGACGGCCGCCGTTCCCGACTACTACGATGCCTCGTTCTCGATCGACCGCGTGGAGCTCAAGCGACGCGACCGCGACATCGAAACCGTGCTCGAGATCGTCGTGTCGCCCGAGCATCCCGCCGAGGTCCGACGCTTGACGCTGACCAACCACGGCGAGCAGGCGCGCGACCTCGACGTCACCTCGTACCTGGAGCCGGTGCTGGCGTCGCGCGGGGCCGACGTGGCGCATCGCGCCTTCAGCAGCATGTTCTTGGAAACCGAGCTGCTGCCCGAGCGCGGGGCAGTCCTGGTGCGGCGTCGACCGCGCTCGGCGCACGAGTCCGAGACCTGGCTCGTGCAAGTGCTGGCGCCCGACGGCGAGGGCTTCGGCCCGGCGAGCCTCGACACCTCGCGTAGCGATTTTCTGGGGCGGGGCGGCTCGCTGCAAGAGCCACGAGCGATGCGCTTCGGCCAAGAGCTGGGCGGCCGCTCCGGCAACGTTCTGGATCCAGGACTTTCGCTGCGGCGGGCGGTGCGCCTGGCGGGCGGCTCGCACGCTCGCGTCACGCTGATCACGGGCCTGGCAAGCTCGCGCGACGCCGCGCTGGAGCTGCTCGATCTCGTCACCAGCCCCAACTCCAGCGCCCGCGCCTTCGAGCTGGCCTGGGCCGACGCGCGCGTCGAGCTCAAGCACCTGGGCATCACCGCAGCGCGCTCGCATCGCTTCCAGCGCTTGCTATCGTGTCTGGTGTACGCGCCGCCGGTGCTGCGCGACGCCAGCGAGGCGCCGCTGCCGCTCACGCGCGGCAAGCACGCGCTGTGGGCGCAAGGCATCTCGGGCGATCTGCCGATCCTGCTGCTGCGCATCGATCAGCCCGACTTCGGAGAGCTGTGCAGCGAGCTGCTCCTGGCCCACGAGTTCTGGCGTCTGAACGGCGTGAGCTGCGACCTGGTGCTGCTCAACGAAGAGCCCGAAGGTTACATGCAGCCGCTGCAGGAGGCGATCACGGACCTGATTCGCTCCAGCCCGGCGCAGGGGCACGAAAATCAGCCAGGCGGCGTGTTCTTGCGCCGCGTCGGGCAACTTTCGGCGGAGGAGCGCTTGCTACTGCTGCGCGCGGCGCGCGTGGTGCTCACCGCCACCGGCGGCTCGCTCTCGCAGCAGCTGCGCAAAGCAACCGCGCCGCTCACTTTGCCGGCTCGCTTCGTGCCGAGCAGCACGCGCAGTAGCCCGACTCGCGCCTCGTCACCCCCGCCGCGCGAGCTGCGTCACTTCAACGGCATCGGCGGCTTCAGCGACGACGGTCGCGAGTACGTGATGTACATCGGGCCGGGCGCGCGTCCACCTGCACCGTGGTGCAACGTGCTGGCCAATACGCACTTCGGTAGCGTCGTCACCGAAAGCGGCCTCGGCTTCACCTGGGCCGGCAACAGCCAGCGCGAACGGGTCTCGCCGTGGAGCAACGATCCCACGGGCGACGCCTCTGGCGAGCTGATTTACGTGCGCGACCAGGAGGATGGCTTCGCTTGGTCGGCGACGCCGGCGCCTGCCAGCCACTCGAGCGAGTTTACGGTACGCCACGGCCAGGGCTACACCATCTACGCTCATACGCAGCACGGCATCGAGCACGAGCTCACGGCGCTGGTCGACACCAAGGAGCCCGTCAAGGTGCTGCGCCTGCGGCTCAAGAATCGCGGCCCGCGCGCGCGCAAGCTGGCCGTTTACGCGGTCGTCGAGTGGGTGCTCGGTCCCTCGCGCGAGTCGACGCGCGTGCAGGTATGCACGCGCTGGGACGCCGAGCACCGCGTGCTGCTCGCCCACAATCCCTTCGCCGCCTCCGCCGAAGCGCGCGCGTTTTTGACCTGTGACCAGCCCATCGCCAGTATGAGCGGCGATCGTGAGGAAGTGTTCGGGCAGGGCGGCAACCGCGCGCGCCCCGCCATGCTCGGGCGCGTCGGGCTCTCGGGGCGCACCGGCGTGGGGCTCGATCCGTGCGGCGCCATGCAGCTGCTGGTCGAGCTCGACCCGGGCGAAAGCCGCGAGCTGTGCTTCACGCTAGGTCAGGCGGAATCCGAGCCGCAGGCGCTCACGCTCGCAGCGCGCTCGGTCGAGCCTGGTCAGCCGCAGCTCGCCTACGATGCGCTCGGTCCGGCGTGGGATCAGCTGCTGAGCATCACCGCCAAGACCCCGGACGACCAGCTCGACCTGATGGTCAATCGCTGGCTGCCGTATCAGGTCGTGGCAGCCCGGCTTTGGGCGCGTTCCGGCTTCTACCAGTCGAGCGGGGCTTATGGTTTTCGCGACCAGCTGCAGGACGTGCTGGCGCTGCTGCACGCGCGACCCGCTCTGGCGCGCGAGCACCTGCTGCGCGCCGCCGCCCGCCAATTCCAGGAGGGCGACGTGCAGCATTGGTGGCATCCAGAGACGGGGGAGGGCGTGCGTTCGCACTGCTCCGACGACCTGCTCTGGCTGCCGTACGCGGTCGCCGAGTACGTGCTCACGACTGGCGACGCACAGGTGCTCGACGAGAGCGTGCCGTTCCTGGAAGCGAGACTGCTGCAGCCGGACGAGGAAGACCACTACAGCATACCCAAGCAGAGCGCCGAGTCGGCATCGCTGTACGAGCACTGCGTGCGCGCGCTGGTTCACGGCGCGAGCCAGGGGCCGCAAGGCTTGCCGAAGATGGGCAGCGGCGACTGGAACGACGGCATGAATCGCGTCGGCAAGGGCGGCGTTGGAGAAAGCGTATGGCTGGCCTGGTTCTTGGTGCGCACGCTCAAGGACTTCGTGCCCATCGCGCTTTTGCGCCGCGATCAAGCGCGCGTGGAGTTTTGCCGGGCCGAAGCGCAGCGACTGCTCCAAGCCGTCGAGCAACACGCCTGGGACGGGGCCTGGTACCGCCGCGCCTTCTACGACGACGGCAGCCCGATCGGCTCGCGGCAAAGCAGGGAGTGCCGCATCGACGCCATCGCCCAATCCTGGTCGGTGATCGCCGGCGGCGACCTCGAACGCGCCCGGCGCGCCATCGAGAGCTCTGAGGCGCAACTGGTGGTCGAGGACGCTCGGCTGATGCGGCTGCTCACCCCGCCCTTCTCCGAGCCGGAGCACGACCCGGGCTACATCCGCAGCTATCCGCCCGGCATCCGCGAAAACGGCGGACAATACACCCACGGCGTACTGTGGACCGTGCAGGCGCTGTGCTTGCTTGGTGAGGGTGAACGCGCTCACCATCTGCTGTCGCTGCTGAACCCGATCAGTCACGCCAGCACGCCGAGCGAGGTCGCGCGCTACCGCGACGAGCCCTACGTGCTTTCGGCTGACGTGTATTCGTCGGCCGAGCACTTGGGCCGAGGTGGCTGGACCTGGTACACCGGCTCGGCGTCGTGGATGTATCGCATCGCCGTCGAAAATGTGCTGGGCTTGAAGCGACGCGGCAACGCCTTGTTGGTTGCGCCCTGCGTACCACCGAGCTGGGCCGAGTTCGAAGTCACCTACCGCTACGGCCACAGCGAGCTACTGCTTTCATTCGACAACTCGAGCGGTGTGCCGACCGGCGTCCGCACCATCGAGCTGGACGGCCGCACGCTGGATGACTCGAGTGTTCCGCTCGTCGACGACGGCCGCCGCCACCGCGCGCGTATCGTCATGGGTCAAAGCGCCGGGCACCGTTCACACCAGGCGCCACGACTCGATCACGCCCAGGGGGCCGAATAGCCCCGCGCACTCATGGGGCGTCCGCCCCGCAGGAGGAAAAATGCCCGCCTTCGCCAAAGCCAGCCTCTCGCTGTTAGCGCTCCTCGTGCTCGAGGTCGCCTGTGGCAATCCCCCTCTGCCACCCACCGAGCCACCGCCCAGCGCCGCTTCACCCGCCACCCGCACCAACGACACCCCCGTCGCCGCCCCCATCACCGGCGCCCCCCTGCTCGCCAGCGGCGGCAGCAACGCTCTCCCCACTCCTCCAGCCCCGCCCAGCGGCGGCACCCAAAGCGGCTCCGCCCCCTAGCCCCGCCCGCGAACCGCCCCGCGCCAGCGCGGTAGTGAGCGGAGCTGCGCCAGCGCGGCGAGCGCCGGCGTGCCCCGCGAGCACGGTGACGGGGGACGGAACGCGGCTCCAGCGCGGTGGCGAGCGGAAGTGCCGCGATGCTGAGGCCAAGTCTCGCCCAAGTCGCTATGCCTCGACGATGTGACCGGCCCGGAGGTTTTGGGGGAGGCCCGGTCGCGTTTGGGGCGTCGCCGCCCAGCGGGGCGGCGGGTGACCAGGCCTACCAACCCATAGGAGACTTAGCGGACCATGGGAGGTTAGCGGATGCCGTGGAGCGAGTCGTGGGAAGGGCGGCGGCCCTTTCCGATGCCGGAGCGGGGCGACCAGAGCCAG